>CAZXTH010000037.1:12468-15832 GCA_964643585.1 uncultured Pseudoalteromonadaceae bacterium | reverse complement strand
CGACCCCAACCCGCTCGACGGCGTATCCCAGAACCTCGAGGGCCGCGACGGCCTCTGCGGCAGAAGCCGTCGCCAGGCGGGCCTGAAACACTTCGGCCGTTTGAGCCGTATTACGCCAGTATCCTTGCGCCACACTGGGGCTGGATAGCCAGATTTCGCCAATATCACCATCCGTACAAGGCAACTGATGCTCTGGATCGACAATCAGCAACTGATGCAAATCAGAAGGCTGGCCCGAACTGACCAGCCGTATGCTGTCAGCGTCGCTCTGCGTCACCAGCCGGACCTTCTTCTGCTGGTAAGCGGCGGCATCTACATCCAGATATACAGGCCCGCGGCCTTTCGGCGAGCCCGACACAAACAACGTGGCTTCTGCCAAACCATAACCCGGATACAGCGTGTTGGCGGCAAAACCGGCAGGCGCAAAGGTTGCAGCAAAACGCGTTAACGTCTGGGCACGGATCGGCTCAGCACCGTTCAGCGCCATCAACCAGCTGGATAAATCCAGCGCGGCAATATCAGCCGGCGTCGCCCGATCAACACAAAGGTCAAAAGCAAAATTGGGCGCAAAAGTGGATGTACCGCGATACTTTGTCACCGCATATAGCCAGCGCAGCGGTTTTTGTAAAAATGCCGCAGGAATCATCACTACACTGACTGCTGCAATACAAATGGCCTGCAGCACAACACCAATAAGCCCCATATCATGGAACATCGGTAGCCAGGACACGATGACATCGCGCTCGCTGTGAGCAAAACGCTGCTGCATACACATGATGTTATGCAGCAGATTCTGATGGGTCACCATCACGCCTTTCGGCGCAGAAGTGGAGCCTGAAGTGTATTGCAGGAAGGCCAAATCCGTTGCAGAAATCTGTTGTGGTTGATAGGCACTAGCGGTCTGTTCCGCCACAGTATCCGCCGCAATCGGGACTAGCGTGCTGAGCGTCGGGAATTCGGCGAAACTGTCTTTTACTTTTGACAGATATTCGCCCATCCCCAGGATAAACTCAGCCTGACAATCGGTGGCAATTAATTCCAGCCGCTGCAGGTAAGAAGCTCTGTGCTGCGGGGGATAGACCGGGACTGCGCAAACCCCAGCATACAAGCAGGCATAAAAAGAGACGATAAACTCAATGCCGTTGTTAAAAGCCAGCAAGGCTCTGGGCTTATCACCCTCAGCACGAGAAAGAGTACCGAACGATTGTGTAGTTTGCTGTAATTGGGCTGCAATCGCTCTGGCACGGTTATCCAATTGACGATAGCTCAACCGGGCAGTTTCCTGCTCACCATCAGCCAGGAAAATAACTACTTCCCGCTCAGGATGCAGCTCCAAATGATGCTGTATCACAGCAAAAAGATTATCAAACTGAACGGTGCTCCCCAGCACCTGCAAAGATGTAGTGTTTTTATTATTCATGATTACGATACCTTGGCAGCAACAGATGCCGCATCTCCCTAGTCGCCGCCGTACAACACTTCCATGTCAGACTTGCATGAATAACCGGCTACATATCCCTGATAAAAACAAACTGTTTCGTATACACCTCGTTTACGCCAAAAGCTATAGTAAAGGAACCAGTCTAAACTAAATTATGATAAAAAAACAACAAATCAATTATAAAAAATTAGAGAAAAAAACCTTTAATTACCAATAAAGAAATAATAGATAAACAACTGATAATTATGAAATATTTATTCACACCAATAAAAAATAAAATAAAAATGTTTCCAAAAAGACAACGCAAGATAAATTAAGGTTAATTTCAATAAAAATATAAAATAATCAGAAAGAATAACAATTAATACAAAATAGTTTTATTTATCTTATATTTACGCGTTAAACAGTAGTGATCTGTATAACCAGATCATAAGTACAATAGGAGCAAAGCTATAGGATCCTGATGCTGGGCAGCTAGTGCCTATCAGTCTGTTGCACTGAAAATAGCTGGTGCCTATCTTGGAAGAAATATCTTGTGATTGTCGTATCCCAAAAGACTTTGCTTAACAACTTCCAAACCAACGATTTTGATCATAGTTATGCCATATGCCCGCATGGAGCACCCGGCAAGCAAAAAATGTTCACTATGACAACAAATTAACAAGGTTGCTGGACAATATTACACGGCGGGTTTTTGCTTTAGGTGAACAATAGCAATTTGTCATGATGCTCCATAGGACTTTTCAGGGTTGCGAATAACCAACAACCTCAGAGAGCTGTAACCGTACACAATGCTTTACCGTACATAAGCGGATACTTCCAGGGGTATCGGCCAATACCAGCCAATCAGCTTCACTATAACTGGCAGCACTTCTCCCATTTATCCTATTTATGACATCACCCTCCTGAAGGCCACTGTGAACACCTGGCAACTCAGGAAATAAGTAGCGTATGACAAAATCACCCGTCGTCAGCTTGCGCAGTTCAAGGCCGGACAGGTTGTAACGGGAACGAAACGCTTGCTCTTCTTGCGGACGCAAGTACAGCCGCATACTGTGATAGTCTACCGTCATCACAAACTGGTTAAGCAGCGCGCTGCCAAGCAACCACCAGTCATCTTCGTCTTTAGACGGTATCAGATTAGTTTTGACCTGATTAAGCTGTAACTCACCTAATTGCACCGCTGGTAAAGTAACTCGTTGATGAACAGTGCGTCCGCTCAAACCAAAATCGGCTGCGGTCACCCGAGCTTGCGGCAAGTTGATTTTTTGCTGCTCAATAAAAGCGGTATTTAGTTTTAGATAATGGCGGCTACCTGTGTCAACCAATAGTTGCTGCTGAAATTTCTGCTCGCTATTAAATACCACCGTTGCTGGGATACTAATCTTTCGCCAGGATTCCTGTAGCGGTAAACTGACATCAGCAGCAACAGGTTGATAAGGCGTCGCCGTAACAGTCAACAGCCCGGCAGCCCTGTCAAAGGTCCAGCTGAAGTGTCGGAGTAGGTCATATCCAAGCACTCCATCAAAGTCAAGTTCATCCGGTCTGGCAAAATATGGGGTTTGACTAACTGGCAGATAAGCAATCTGAACATCATGAAACCGCACCTGCCCAAGATGCAGCTCAGCAAGCTGGCTCTGGTAACCCTGACTATCCTGCTGATCACCCCAGCCACCCAGCATTAATCGGTAGCCTTTGCTCAAATGAAGCTGTTGAACTTTTTCACTGTCAAATAAAAAAGTAATAGAGGCCCCAGTATCGACCAACATCAACAGCTCGGCAGTCTCGCCAGTATCAGTCTGTCCCCGCATCCGTACATATGGCTTTTCACCAAGGTAAAGCAGAGGTAATTGTTGGCTGGTTACATCCGTTGGCCATAATGGCTGCAGGCTATTGTTGGCAATCCGGAGCCGTAATGTATTA
>CAZXTH010000037.1:0-12458 GCA_964643585.1 uncultured Pseudoalteromonadaceae bacterium | reverse complement strand
CCAGTAATGCAAGTAATATGACAACGCTATACTTAATATTTATTTTGTTACTTGACTTGCCTTTACTGCTATTTCCCATGAAAAACAGGATATGCTTCTGGTTATTTATCGCATAAACCAACACTGCAACACAGACAAGTACAACTAAGATGAAAAATATTTTCTCTGAACCCAGAATGCCTATTATTTGATTAGTAAACATATGGTTTATCAAGAGACTCAGTAGTAGCACCACTACACTAGCCAAACCGATTCCTTTTATAATTCTTATCCACGCTTTATCCATTTCAAAGCATCTCTTTTTATCATCTGAATAAGACTATACTACAACGACCAAACCAAAAACTCACACGCAATACAATTTTTTGTGAAATTTATCTCCAAAAAATCACACCTTTAACATATGGAGAAAATAAATGGATTTGAGAGCAAAAAATACATTGTTGGCTCTCTTCAGCAAAGCGAAGAAGCAATTTCGTCTTTCACACCACTATTCTCAGATATGCCTATTGTTCTAATCGCTCAAGATGCACGCGGCACGCCGACGTACAGAGGCCGCAAGGGCATTGTTAGCTTTCTGACAAATATCCACATTAGTCAAATTTCTTGGAAAGAGTACACATTTAACTAAAAATGTGGTCTGAGGCGCTTGGTAGCTTTTTAGCCTATTAAATATATCTAGTTGATATTTTAGGATACTTTTATGAAAATTCTTGATGGGGTAGTAAGAAAATTAACACATGCCAAGAAAAGTAAGTTTTCAGAATCAAGTGATTGGGTAGTAGCTATAACAGGATTAATGGCCTTCTTTATAGCAGGTTACTGGGGATTGATGCTTGGAGATATTGTTCCCGACGTTGTTAAAAAATCTAACGAGGTTGGCTTTACCCCAGATGGTATCTTGCTAGCGGTATTGTTGTGTGGTTTCGGGCTATCGTTCTGGTTCTTTAGCAATATTGCGGTTCGTTGTAATGGGATACTTTATGAACGTTGGTTTAAATAAAAATACAACTCTATTGATTTTTTTCGTTAATACCCTGCCTTCTCAGGGAAAGGCACGCGTCAGTCAGGATTATTTATTACGAACCACTACCAAAAAAGCTACGCGGATCGTTAACACATCCGTTTTTAATTGACGCTAAATGCAGAATATTTCTGAAGTAAAATTCGCGGACTTGTTTTAAAACTCTCTTCCTGTTGAGGATCATATGAAAAGAATATTGGTAACTATCACCCTGCTTTTGGCATTTGGTCTTGGTCTATCTATGTACAGTGTCTTGATTTCAAAGCCGGCAGCCGACATTTCGATAGCGCTCAGCATAACGGGAGCACTGGGTTTAGCATTGATGATTTTCTCCGTAATAGGAGGCTTTGCCAGCCTATTGCAGAGTAAAACGTTATATAACAGCAATTTTGGCAAAGGTTTAGCCCTATGTGCCTATGCGGGTTTTACCGGATTTGTTCCCACGCTCATTCAAGGTTTTTTGATAAAGGGACATGAAGTACCTAATATGGATTTACAGCTAACAATTTCGATACACATGGTGTTTTTTACGGTAATTGCATTTGCTTCAGCTGGGGCAGGAGGAAGTCTAATCGCTGTAGATGCAGTTGTGAAAGAAGAAGCTAGATAGCGGAACAGGTATGCTCCAGGTAAAAACTAATCTCTAAAATAGCCCTGAGAAATCATGAAAGTTACACCTAGTCGACACTTAGCAAGTAAATATATTTCGGCATGCCGAAAGTAGCTTATCATCCTTGAACGAAACACCAGTGTGTTTGATTTTGAATGGAAGTTGTAGATTAAGTACATTTAACTACAGCGTTGGCACCAACCACCGCTGAAATAATGCCGCCATACCCAAGCGGCTTTTTCATATGTATTACGAATACTAATAGTGATTTTCATGGCCCCAAAGGCATGGTTATAACTGCTCACTTGTTCGGATCCAAGCGGTCATGGATAGCCACCTATACAGCGGAACTGCCGCTACGATGCTAAGTATAGGTTGTGTGTCGGCTAATCTTGAGGGAGCAAGCAAAGTTCAGCTTATGCTTTAAGAAGTTCAACTTATGCTTAAAACAACAATGTCGTTTGAAGCATAACGTGAACTTTAGAGGTCAAATAAAATCAATCACATATGCGTTTTTAAATCATAAATTGAACTCTCAAGTTTAAACCATAAAATGAACTTTTTTAATTTGATAAAAGCTGTCTTGCCGCTTTTCGTTCATTCTTGTAATTAAATTACATTTCTGTTAATTTCAAAGTTAATTAATTAGCGATTCACTCCAAGTAATTACGAAATTGAGAGAGCATCGGATACAGCCTTTGTCTTTCATACCAGACGCTCACTCTCCTTGTATCACTCATCAGGTTCTAATACTTCATTAGCCTTGTTTTTATCTGCACTGAAAATTTCGTTAAAAACACGCTTGAAATAAGCTTTCTTTGCAAAGGATTTGTATAACTTGGGAGTTAGCGAGACTAGGCTAGCTATTGAGACAGCCATCGCTTCCCGTAGTTCTTCAGAATAGGGATAACTCGAAATTTGACGTGCTCGCTCATCAAGATAAGTACATACCTTCGTTGACTCCTGTGGGTTCTGGCTTACATATTCTAAAATCTCCATTAGCTTGCCAACTTCGAGAGTATTCGCCGGTTGAATATCTACAATAAGATACCCAAAATTATCCAGGAGCCAGACGACTGAGGATGGAACGGAATCTTTTAAATAAACTAAATTACGGAATTCGTTGCCGAGAAGATTTTTTTGTTGTTGATTGCAGACTGTGAGTAGAGTTTTGAAATTGCCAACTAAATTTGAAATAACTACTTTATCTAAATCCTCGGTTATTATTTTCTGAATAACTCGAACTATCGCAGGACGGCAAGTAGCACCTAATGTAAAGTCATTTTGCTTCTTCAAATATTCAATCAGGATACCGTGGTTGAGACTCTGACTCAGCAATATTGATTCCCAATCTTCCTCACTACATTCGTCTGTGCTGTAATAGTTGAACGTACCGGCTTTCAGTGCTGAGAATAAAGTTTCTGAACTGTCTGTCAGATCTCTAACAAATTCAACATCTAGAGCATCAAGCAGTTTGAAATTGGCTTTGAAGTGCTGACCCCAGGCATCTAACCACTGAAACACTAACTGAGCATCTACACCGTATGGCTCTACAGCTCCCGTTAATTTAGTAAAATTGTTAGATACTTGACCGTGATTTAGCTTCCAAACGACGTCATCTTTAATAGCCCAAGCCAAAACCTTAGCAATTATTCCCCCGACATTAGGCTCATCTAACCCACTCGTTAATACGTCACTGTAGCCAGCGCCTCTGAAAAGCAGCTTGAAAACGGTACTTTCTACTACTGTTTCAAGGTTTTCAATTCTCGCTAGCTCTTTAAAGCTCTTTGAAACCATTAACAATACGGCAACAGCCGCATTTTGGCTGATAGTTCTTCCTTCAAATGGCTGGTTGATCACTTGAGCAAGAATTGTGCTGTCTGTAGTCCCGCTTAAAACCAACCCAAACAAAATGGCCTCGCTATTGGGATACGTTCTCAGCGAGTTTGATAGAGATAATATCTCTTCCTTTGCCATAGATACGACAGGCTCATTGCCAAATTTCCTGGTGGAGGTAAGTTTTTTCAGCAAGAACCCTCTTTGAGCTTCAGAAATGGGGGCTACCTCTGGAGAGTTTGGTAAAGCGACTATGTGCTTATGAATGCTCTTTATACCAGTGTTAGTAAACTTAAAGTAATCAATACCAATAACTTTTAAGTCTTTGCACTCAACAAATATATGAGCAAAATAAGATGCATTATTGACGTTAATGGTATCAGGGGCAGCTGCTAAAGCATCGAGAAGTGCATCGTACTGGATCAATTGCGCTCGACATTCGTCAAAGGAATCTGGCTCGATAAATTCATTTGTATCTTTTTTGATATTTGTAGCCATCTCTTTTTTAAGTATATTTAGACTGTTTGTGTTTAGTCCTGCTAACCGGCAGACTTTCAGAGATTGATAAAAATCTTTTTCATCCTCGCCAATACCACCATGGAATATTCTATTTTCTTTGTTCAACAGCGAAATCACAAACGTGAACTCTTCATTGCTGAGCTTTTCAGATGCCCCGCCCAAAACCCTAACCAAATTTGAGTTATACGTACCCGTCGAAAGATATCGCTTAAAGGCATCCTTAAATCCGAATACCGTTACAAGAGTTGCAAAACGTTCAGAGTCAAGTTCCTCTATCGACATAGCTAGGGGCTCATCAATCAACTCCGCCATTGCAATTTTGCTAGAGGTTAGAAAATGCACCTGAAGAATTTGTATTTGCCATCCTTTTTCAAGCTCTGATCCGATGTACGATTCCAAGAATTGCTGAGTAGCCTTTAGATCATTGTTATTAAATGATGAATGTTGAGATTTATAAGCTTCTGAAGCCCCATCGACTCTAATCATCTCTTCTAATGGTAGGTCGCTATACTTACATAGAAGTAAATGGGCACCAATGCAAACAAGATCGATTTCGCTGCCCAATGTAAGGGAGGTTGTAGCTATATCGTTGATAAATCTCTTTTGCAAGCGGGGAGTTACAAGCTTACCATTCATAGGACTATGTCGTTGCAAGAGCATGGCACATTTTTCAGCCATCTCTCTCTGTTCTTCGGGAAACGTACTTTCCCAAAGTTTATAGAAACCGTCCTTCCAGCCAGACGCAATAATTGGAGGAGCTCGAAACACAACGGGGAATTTTTTGGCAATGAAATCACGAGAATCATAAGTTCGTTCATGATCAGGAGCCAAATACTTGGCTACCTTATTAGAGCAGAATGGTACGATAACAGTAAGAGTATTGTCTTCAGAGACCCAAGTGAAAATTTCAAGATCACTCCAAACTGTCCTCAAACTGTCTTTCGGAAGCCTATCTAAATTATCTAAAATGACAACATAGTGTATGTCGTTCAATAATTTCAAGTCAGCATCAAGAGTGTGCTTAAGATCGAGCGGGCTTACTTCTCTAGCCACTTGAATTTTTTCAGTGACGGTGTCATCCGAACCACCTTTGAATAAATGGAATATACTCCATTGCTGCTCCCCAACCTTAGTTCCTTTTAACTTGAAAAAGGCTATTAGTAAAACTATCACTGGACTAAAAAATGAGAAGATGTGTACGACATATAGCCAGAGCGAAATAGGATCCTTCAGCTTACTTAATGCAAAAAGCTCCTTGAAAGAACTCGTGGAAAAGAATAGTGCCACTATAAGAAGTAGTGCCCAGGAACTGATTCTGCTGACAGTACTCTTTGTGTAGGTGAAATGACGACCTAAAGCTTTGTCTCGGTTCTCGAGCAATGACTCTTTAACTTTGTTGTCTTTGCCAACAGAATTGATTAACTCATCAGTAAATAGCTCTATAAAGTTACTCTTAATTGAGCCTTGATAATTCTGCTCACAGTCGAAGAACCAAATTTTATATTTTGGATTAGTTTTCACCAATTTATTCTTGAGCATCGTGAGGATAGAGCTTTTACCTGACCCAAATTCGCCGTCGAGACCGATAACCCTTGAATTCCTATCATCAACAATATAAGTACACATTGCATTGGCTACTTTATCGTGGCTACTTCCCGGAAACAGGTCTAGCTCAGAAGGCTGCTCACTTTGGAAAGATACTCGTGACATTGAAAATCCTTTTGCAGAGTCTAATTAAATACATGGTAGAACAATGACAACCTAGGAACACAATAGGCAAGGTAACTGTCGACGATTTAACATTCAAGCAATAAATTTTTGTACTACTGCAATACCATAACGGAAAGATGAATATTTTCTTAACGCGACAGAAGGATTTTAGCAGGCTCAATTAGGTCGTTAGGATTAAAGTATTAATTGAAATTCCTCAAAAGCGTCAATTTTGTTAGTGGCATTCATTAGATATTTGACATTACTCACGGTCCAGATATCATTGAACCATTGGTATAGTCATGGCCAGCTGCCCACTTTAGCAAACCCGGATGGGATGACTGTTTAACATCACCTTTTATCAATGCTTAGGTTTTTCAGCGACCGCGGCAGTGGGCACCGTAGACGCGTACTGGAGAACTAAGTCATGACATACATCAAAATTATCACTACCAAAAATGTCGAGCTGATGAAGCAAAAGGCTCGTAAGCTCAAGCACGAAAAGTCAATTCCTCACACCCAAGCGCTTGATGAAGTCGCCAAAGCGGCCAGATTTAATCACTGGCATGAGGTGGTCAAGGCTAATGCCCACTTTAAACTGGCCGAAGCAGCACTAACTGATGGCTGTGTGTTGGCTTTTGATGTCAAAGATGGAATGGATATCGATACCTCTGATGGCACTCTGATTGAGGACCACCTCTTGGAAATACTTACCCAGGACCAGTTGTTCGAGAGCTATAAGAATTTCATTGAAGAGAATGACGAGCAAGGCAGGGCATTGAAAGACATATACTCCGATAAAGAGCTCAGGGAGTTTTTCGTCAGCGAGTGCGATTTTATGTACTTCCGGCTAACCAATACCAAATATAAAACCATTAACGATGTCCTGGCGCTGACCAGACAATACAGTTTCTGGCCTCCTTATTATATATGGCTCAAGGGCGAACTCTATGATATCCGAGATCTTCCTGCCCAAGATGTGGACGGTAACACTTTAGGTGTGCGCTTCTAGCTGACGTTCACACTCCTACCCTTTGCAAACGGTGGCAGACGGATTTGCTACCGTTGTATCATTAATCACTTCGGGCATTTTCCCCGACAATTACTTGATCGGTTAATTCACAAATTTTTTAAAGCTATCCAAATCGTTCCACTGCCTAAAATGTGAGAACAAACGGCCATCTCCCGGCACCAGACCTTCGGTTTCCATCAGCACATTCTGCCTCTTAAACACCGTATCAGCGGTGTCATGGCAATACTTGATAAGATTTGTCGTTAAATGTTCCGGGCCACCCTTATCGGTACCGTAAACAATAGTGACATTTTCAGGTAAGTAATAATCCATAAATATGGGTTTTTCACGGCTATTAAACGACGCATGCTCTCCCAGATCAGAGTCAACGACCAAAGCAATTTTGCCGGGATAAAAATCTGCCTGCTTTGATACTGCGCTTAACACCTGCCACCAGCCGTGATTTTCAGGTTTCTCGATAACGTTCCATACTTCAAAAACAGATAAGAGTGTCATCGATGCGGACATTGATTCACCTTTCTTCCCAGTAGGAACGAGTGAATTGCTGCGGTCACAGAAACCGTTGAATCCTGCATTGTGCGTGTGTTCGTATCAACAGCAATTACATGGTTGTAGGTCAATAATGGGTCATTTGAATTTAAATGCACCTTACCATTAGCGCTGATACTCTCGTGCAGGATCTTGTCACCACCATTCTGTTTTTTTCGTTTGTACTGGAGTTTTGATTGCCCAATCAATTGGTATTGTGTGCCGTTTTTAACACCAAATAGTTGTTGTTGACCCAAATCAAAAGCAAACCCGTCAAAAACTTGGAAGTTCACCGGGTTTAAGCTGATTGAAATCGACCTCTGATATTGCTGCTTAGTTTTTTTCATGCATGTATTATGGGTAAACAGTCGTGGAATCGATGATGCATGTTTCTCACAGGTATCATGGCCTCTTCATACCCTGTTAGAATAGACAGCATCTGCAAATTAATCGCAGCAACTGCATTGCAATTTCTCAATGCATCGTAAATCAGTTTATCTTCATAGCCTACGCCATTGTTTACCAGTGCGATTAGTCCGCTATGCGTAAAACTGTTTAGTGTTGAGTTGGTAATGGCTTTGAAATCTTGTATTTGTCTCAGGATATGGCTAGGCGCATCGGATTTGTCGATCGACTTTAACATGTCGGCAATCATTGGTGTTTCGAGTTTATTAATCTCATTCGGCCCGACCTGGCCAGCTGTTCTAAGTTTGCTGAGCCATGGATCAATATCTGCGTACATCAACCAAAACCCCCGCACTAGGCTCTCATACTGTGGTCGCATTAATGCGAGACCGGATGATATAAAGCCATCTGCAATTAATTTAAGCGACGATAGGCCATGCTCAAATGAGAGAAGCCCTGATTGAAAAGCCATTCGAAGTTTGAGTTCTGCTACCGGCCCATATTGCTGTAATTGGTCTACGTGCTCTGCAATAAAGCCGTACATATCAAAGCAGCGGGGCAGTAGTGTTTCTAATTCCTTTTGATACACAGCAGGTCCTTACATCTGGGGTATTTAACAGTAATACCGTACCTGACAGCATCAGCAAAATTGTCGGAAGAATACAATTTTCATTTTTTTCAGATTGGGGAAAGAAAAATCCGATATAACCCTACTTTGTACTTGCAGCGATTGTAACGTTAATTGGCGTCATTTATTCTGTGAACAGAACAACGCAGAACAAGAAAATGGAGATTGAAGAGGCGCGGCGGATAAGGGCCGAGGAGTTGGAGCTAGCAAAACGAGATAAAATTGATACAGAACGTAATGAATGCTGTATGAGTATAGCCCAGGTTAATGACCACTTTACTATAGGGAACATGCAGTCAATGCATTTCAGCGAAAATGAGCTTTCAACAATCACTGATCACCACAATGCAACGCTGAATAATATACGCAGAATGAAAGCTACAGCTCTACTAAGTGATGATGAGGCACAACATAGCCTTGCTAAACTAGAGTCATTAACAAACGATTTCCGTGTTACATTGACAACAAAGTCAGTTTGCAGAACTAATGGGCAAAATGAAGCTGCCAACGCGGAATTAGTTACAGCGAATAGAATTATTGGGCAGGCTCATGTTGAAATTAAAGTGATTAAGGAAAAACTTGACAGAATGTAATGTCAGTTTACGGTGATCTGCTTCCATTGAGCTCCTGCATATACAGGTAACCGCTAACTAAAAAATACCGCTGGATTAACACCGAAGCGCTGCGCC
Source organism: uncultured Pseudoalteromonadaceae bacterium (assembly GCA_964643585.1). Classification (GTDB taxonomy): domain Bacteria; phylum Pseudomonadota; class Gammaproteobacteria; order Enterobacterales; family Alteromonadaceae; genus Alishewanella. The sequence continues at coordinate 3,476 of CAZXTH010000037.1, read as the reverse complement.
AACTTTGTAATGTGTTCTCTGGTTAGGTTACTTTTGCCTGCCAGCACCTGCGACACCATGCTTTTCTTGCCGATTTCGGCTTCAAAATCAGTAGTATTCAGGCCATTCTGAACCATTAGTACTTTTAACGTAGCGACTGCCGAGTCAAGCCCTGTCTGTCTGCTGTTGAACATATCAATCCGCAGTAATTCATCTTCATAACGTGCTATGACATTGCTCAGAGCTTCGATAACAACCAGATTGGCGTCGTAGTCATCTATCAGTACTTCCATCAAATCAAGCGCCTGCTGATGCTCTGTAGAGTTGCTAATGCCTGCCAGTAGCGGCACATTCGACATGATTTTACCGGCCAGCTTAGTTAATTCGGCTACAGCCAACATTGAAGCCTCCTATTTTCTATACTTCTTAAAAAGCATATCGTATTCACTGTGGGTAACTGATCATTCAGCTCCGTAACCTGTTTGTGCGCCAACACGTTATGTGCGCTCAACCGCGTGATTAACGATATAGGCATTTAAGCTTAAACCAGCTTCCTTAGCTGCCTGTTTAAGTAATTTCTTGATGTTTTGGGTAGTTTTAAGAGTAATCTTTATACAGAGACTTTTATCTGCCATTAGACATACTTTATCTTCTTGCATAGTTATCCCCTTAGATAAAATCGTAATTGTTCAAATCTAGCACAACTCCGGATAATTGAATGGCGAAGTCTGTGCTTAAAAACACGAGACATCGTTCGACATTCAGTTTCACCTTTTTAGGACAAAAAAAATCCCATGCCGTATCATTGCTTATCAATATGTAATCAACAAATGCTCAACTCTTCCTGTTGAGGTAACCTTCATGATGGCGATGAGCGAGCAACGGAAAAAGTCAATGCACCAACGAGCATCTAAGATAATCGACTTGTTTGAGAGAGTAGTTAATCTCATTAGACCGAAAGCGTATAATACGATCGCAAAGCTAGTTGTAAGTGTTGGCTTATTGCAGATAGCAGAATCCTACGCAAAAATTCTTCATGCATTCGTAATAGCGTTATTTGAGGAAAACATCGGTAAATCAGAAGTTTTACGTTCGTTCCTCAATGCTACAAGCGACCCAACTGCAGGAGTTATCTTAGTTCTTAGCGGACTTGTATACCATCTCACTGTAACGCTTGGTAAAGACTATATCGATACAAAAAGAGCTGAGCTTCCGAAGTATCCTTCGCTACAGTGCATTTTACTTAATGGTGATAAAAGCCTGTTAAGCAGTGAGTTTACTATCCGAGGCTGCAGAGTAAACCTGCCATGCAAAAAGGATATACCCGATAATAAAGATATAGAGCCAAATTATAACGACCCTAGATTCGGCAGCGCCCTCAGGCTTGCAGCAATTCATAATTCCATGCTTATTACACGTAGGAACAAGAGTCTTTTCAGAGAAAGGGCTCAGGTTCTTTCCGATTGGGCTGGCGCAGAGCTTATTTTCCTCTCTGTGACCAATGATGGAAGCATTTTAGCCAGCGGGTTATCTGTAGTGCTACGTATTCCAAGACACAAAGGGGTATATGTTTCTATGCCAGGTCACCTACCTGATATGCCTAAGGATGAAATTGACCCATTTCGAATGTCTCTACTTGATCCAATTAAAACACATGACCCAAGAGCCATATCAATTAGTTCTGATGTTCACCACTACCAGGTTACTTGGAACATATTTAAAATGCAGGCTAAAACTGAAGAAATTTCAACCGACGGCATCTTGTTAAAGACTGACCGGTCTTTGGAAATAGAGTGCACAATCTTCTGTGACGAGCTTCCGGAGCCAATAGTTACTACCTACATCACTCACCCTGCCCCAGAAATAGTAAATATCGACCTTAACCAATTAATTAACAGTGAGTCTTACAATGACATAAGAGATAAAGTAATCATGGATGGATATGAGCTTAGAGCTTTCCAACTGAAGTTGGAGCGATATCAAATGGATGGTGAAAGATACCTTTAATACAAATCTCAACACTCGGAAAGGCTAACGATTTCATACTCTATTTTTTCGTTATCACTGGACAAAAAATCGTTATTAAGGTAGTAATTTGCTTTAACGCAATAAATCAAAACAGCCACCTATTCGGCGGACTCCACGATTTGAACCTGCGACTTTTGCTTCCGGTTTCTCAGCCACCTATCCGGCGGAACACAACCACTCTGAGCTGTACTCAAAAGCCGCATATTTCTCAGCCACCTATCCGGCGGAACACTAAGAGTTTTAGAACATAAATAAAGAAAAATCAAAGTATTAAACATTTTATTGAAACCAACCCAATTTAAAAGATCTTTTAAATATCGACAATTATTCAATTACTTACTTTAACCTTGAAATTAAGGGTTCTAAGTGTGGTACCGAGCCCAGCACTTCAGTCCGCTTACCTAGCCCGTAACTACTGAAATTTGCTATTTGGGGTTGCTCGCACTCTAACCGGCCAATAAATAAAGTAAACGTATGCCCACTTGAGCTACTGAAAGCTATTTGATGGGCCATTGATAAGTTTGTTTGTATTGAAAGAGTCTGTTTTGGTTTGTATTGCTCTTCTCTGGCAGCAGCGCGATTCTCCAGCCTTTTAAGTTCTCGTTTCCTGGCCGCAGGCGTTTCCTTTTCCAAACGGCGCTCCCGATAAAAAATAACTTCCGGTACACATGGCGCCACAGGTACAGGTAAGATGTCGCTTACAGCAAAATACCCTTCATCAACCATCCGGGGGAAGTAGTGTTGAGACCTTAACCCTGCCAAGGAGCGCTCTGATTCAGAGACAAAAGCGATTGACTTTCCGATACTTGAAGCACTCCACTGTGGAAAAGTCACGCCTATATTCCGAAGTTCAAACCTCGTTTGGAATCCATGCAGTATATGAATACATTTACCGACCAAGAACTCGCAATTCACGATTTCTGGTAAATAGCGAATGTAAAAAAAGTACCTGCTCAAGTGGTAGCACCTTTCTGAAATAAACCGCCTTTGATCAGATTTGCAGCCAAAAAGTGAGCTCTGTTGTTAGATTGTTTTTTTTCCTTTATCTCGTCGGTCAGTTGCTCAACCTGCGTGAGAGTACTGAAAAAATCTAATCCGTTTTCAGGTGTGCGCAATGCTGCACTTATCTTTTTATCTACCCCGTATTGACCCACTCGTAATGGCTCGACAGCGTCATCAAGCCAATCGTCAATCTGAGCGATTGCCGCTCCAATTTTATAGGCACCTAAAATTGGGCTCTCAGTGCCATCTACCATAGTTTTCTGGAATACCCGCCCGGTAATATCTGCGCTATCCCGATCACTAAATGCCTGACTTGGGTATATCTCCTGACAGGTTATTGGGATAATCTCAGCTTCCACCTCGCAAAGCAGAAATTTGCCCGGATTAATTAGCGCTTCACTAAACTCATCAACCAAATCTGCCCAGGCAGCTAAATTCTGTTGCCAGCCTTTTTGCCCTGAATGCGG
>CAZXTH010000036.1:12633-15840 GCA_964643585.1 uncultured Pseudoalteromonadaceae bacterium | reverse complement strand
GCTGTCGGGCTGATTTCTACCAAGTCAGCACCTGACTCTTCTGCCAAACGCATTGCTTCCGCCGCGCTGACAACCCCCAGTTGTTCACCTTCCAGCCCGATTAACCTGAGTTCCTTCAGAGCAATCTCTTCGTTAATCCGGTTAGGCCGGTTCGATGGTAATGTTTTCTTTCCTACTTTAATGGTATGTTCCTCCAGAAATGCCTTGTATCAGACCCGGTCTTTTATTTCAGTAGTCAGCTTATCAATAAAAGCTGCTACAGACATTTTGCCCAGGTCTTCACCTTTACGTGTTCTTACTGCTAAATCACCGGCTTCAACTTCTTTATCACCGATAACGATCAGATAAGGAATACGCTTAAGCGTGTGCTCGCGGATTTTAAAGCCAATCTTCTCATTTCTCAAGTCACTAATTGCTCTGATGCCCTGAGATTTGAAAGTTTTTACAAGTTCCTGCACATAATCGGCCTGATTATCGGTAATATTCATTACCACAACCTGAGTCGGGGCTAACCATGCAGGGAAGAAACCGGCATACTCTTCAATCAGAATACCGATAAAACGCTCAAGTGATCCCAGAATAGCACGGTGAATCATCACCGGAACCTGCCGCTCACCACTTTCAGCAATATAGCTGGCACCTAAACGGCCAGGTAATGCAAAATCAAGCTGCACCGTACCACACTGCCAGGCACGGCCAAGGCTATCATGCAGCGTAAACTCGATTTTAGGCCCATAGAATGCACCTTCGCCTGGCTGCAGATCATAGCTGATATCATTGGCTTTTAATGCCTCTGCCAGCCCCTGCTCTGCACGATCCCACATATCATCAGAACCGATACGCTGCGCCGGACGGGTAGACAGTTTCACCTTAACATCTTTAAAGCCGAAAGTACTGTAGGTATCGAATACCATCCGGATACAACTGGATACTTCAGACTGAATTTGCTCTTCTGTACAGAAGATATGCGCATCATCCTGAGTAAAACCACGTACCCGCATCAGACCATGCAAACCGCCGGACGGTTCATTACGGTGACAACAGCCAAACTCAGCCATCCGCAACGGCAAATCACGGTATGACTTCAGGCCCTGATTAAAAATCTGCACATGGCCCGGGCAGTTCATCGGTTTAATCGCGTATTCACGATGCTCTGAATGCGTCGTAAACATGTTTTCCGCATATTTTTCCCAGTGTCCGGATTTCTCCCATAACACCCGGTCCATCATAAACGGGCCTTTTACTTCGTCGTAGCTGTATTCACCCAGCTTTTTACGAACAAAGCTTTCTAATTCACGGAAAATAGTCCAGCCGTCGTTATGCCAGAATACCATTCCCGGCGCTTCTTCCTGCCAGTGGAATAATCCAAGTGCTTTACCAACTTTACGGTGATCGCGCTTCTCTGCTTCTTCCAAACGAGTCAGATATGCTGCCAACTGCTTTTTATCAGCCCAGGCAGTGCCATAGATACGTTGCAACATCTTATTTTTAGCATCGCCGCGCCAGTAAGCACCGGCTACTTTCATAATTTTGAAATGCTGACAAAAACGCATATTCGGCACATGCGGGCCGCGGCACATATCAATATATTCTTCGTGGTGATACAAACCTGGGCGATCATCATGGCTGACATTCTGCTCCAGAATTTCCATCTTGTAGCTTTCACCACGGCTTTTAAATGTATCGAATGCTTCCTGCCAGCTTACTTTCTTTTTAATAACATCGTATTCAGTCTTGGCAAGCTGATGCATTCTGGCTTCCAGCTCTGCCAGATCGTCACTGCTGATCGGGCGGTCCAGATCAACATCATAATAAAAGCCATTTTCAATCACCGGGCCGATAGCCATACGGGTATTTGGCCATAATTGCTTAATCGCATGACCTAGCAGGTGAGCACAGGAGTGACGGATAATTTCCAGTCCTTCCTGATCTTTGGCAGTAATAATACTTAAAGAAGCATCGCTATCAATCAAATCGCAGGCATCAACTAATTGCCCATTAACCTTGCCGGCAATGGTGGCTTTAGCTAATCCGGGGCCAATATCTTTTGCTACATCGAGAGCGGAAACGGCTTGTTCAAATGAACGCTGGCTGCCATCTGGCAGAGTAATAACTGGCATGATGAATCCTTATACAGTGGTGGCCCACACCAAGGGACACTTGTTGATTAAAAGAAAACCATTGTTACCCACGTGCAATACAACTTATGGCTTACACGAAAAGCCATCCGGTATGCAGGAACACTTGTAATAAAATGGCGCGTTATAGTAGCACTATGATATGACACTGGCTATACAGCGACAGGCTTTAGTTTCACCATTAAGCCATAATCCTGTCAGTATCTTATGCCCGCTGAGAATATCTGCTAACAAACTATCATCCACAGAGCAAAGCGGCCCGGTAGCATAAGGGCCAGCATAAATCAGCTTGCCATGTTCAAATATCAGGGCCATCGGCGTTGCCGGTACAACAAAACCGGCAGTTTGCAGAACCGACACGCTTACCTGAGCCTGAGCTTCCGGCTCTGTAAGCATCTTACCCAGACTACGGATATGTTCTTCTGTAAAACGATTACACTGGCAATCTTCATCCAATACATGCACCAGTTGTATACCATTAATCACCGGTAATGCCAGTGCCCCGGGAGTTAACTCCGTAACAGATACCGTTTCCCATTGCTGCTGATTATCAAAGACCCCGTAATTCCCCCAGACGGTGTCATAGAGAAAATACGATGTCGCACTAATCCATAGTAAAAACAACAGTATGGCAAACAGATATCTGCTTCGCATTTATGCCTCAAACCGCCCGGATTCCGTTGCCAGAATATCTGTAACCTTTTCCAGATGGTATGCACTTTTCAGCACACGGGCGCCCTGCTTATTCTGAGTTTTAGTCATATCGCTGAGTTGCTGGGCACTTTGTGCAATCTCAGTACTGGCCGAGCTTTGCTGCTGGAGCGTCTCAGCCATTACTTCTGCCGAATCAGATACCCGGCGCGACTGCTCAGCAATATCAGCCAGCTGTTCCCCGCTTTGTTTTGCAAAACGCACAGTATCATTTAACCTGGTCAGGCACAGATTAACCGCATCAACCGACTCGGTGCTGACTTGCGTCAGCCTTGCGATCATAGTATTGATTTCCTCTGTAGAGCCTCTGGTGCGCGAAGCTAATGTCCGAACCTCATCCGCAACTACTGCAAAACCA
>CAZXTH010000036.1:7858-12623 GCA_964643585.1 uncultured Pseudoalteromonadaceae bacterium | reverse complement strand
CGCCCCTGCTCACCGGCTCTGGCAGCTTCAATAGCTGCATTCAGTGCCAGCAGGTTGGTCTGCTCTGCAATGGTTTGAATAACATCCAGCACTTTACCTATTTCATTCACAGACTCCGCCATTGCATTCACTTTCATTCTGGAATCCCCCAGAGTCTGCTCTAGCTCTGTGACAGCTGCCACGGTTGAGGTTACAGAGTGTTGCCCGGAAAAAGCAGACTGTTCTGCTTGCCGGGAATATTGCAGCACATCCTGCGATAACTTATATACCTGTTCGATGCTTTGAGACATTTGTTCTGTAGCTGCGGCAATCCGCTCAACTTCTTTCAGTTTCTGTCCCATACCATCAGATAATAAACCACCTTCTTCCAGCAAACCGGTAGCTTCCTGCCGCAACTCGCTGGTGGCCTGTTCAATCGTTTTGACAGTACTTTGCAGTGTAGCCAGCACATTATTAAAACTGGTTATCAGCTTAGAAGGAAAATCCGGGCAGCGCACATTCAGCAGCACTTTGTTATCCGCGGTAACCATTGCTTCTGTAACATCAAAAAACACCTGCCCAACCACCCCTTCCCGGTAGCTTTTACGGCAAATAATTACCAGCGCCAGCGTTTCTACCAGCACATAGGCAGCATGAATAAATACAATGGTCAGCGTTGCATCACTCTGTGGAACAAGGTAGACACCGGCTCCCTGACTTTCCAGATACATAAACAGCAAATGATGTATTGCAATAGTAACAGCTGCAATAACAATCACCAGCCAGTCACGAAAAGCAGTCAGAATCGCCAGTAATACAAAAATACCAAAGTGAACTTCTGTCATACCCATCGACTGATGAATATGCAGCGCAGAGAAAAACATAAAACTTATGCCATAACTGATGCGGGAAACCGCATGGTCGCCTAGTAAGCGGTACAACATGAAAGGTACAGCTACCGAAGGCAACCCTATGATCACAGCAGGCAACCAGCTTCCATGCAGCGGTGCAAGTCCAAAAGCAAGCAATAACAGCAAGACATTGATAGTTGTCATAATGCTGAATGCCTGTAAACGAAAGTGGTGTGTGTTAATAGCCACAGACATAACAGGTTCCTGTTTTAAAACTTTTTTGGGGATTAACGGAAGTATGCTTCTGCACGAGCGCAGATCGCGTATTATACCGGAGAAGGTTGCTAAAATGCATAAAAAAGCACCTTACTACGAAAAAATTAAGTATAGTTGGAATATCAGACATGACACAGGAACAGTCGGTATGTGGCAGGCCATCGCAGAGCATATAAACAGTGAGCTGGATATTGATTTTCACCCCGAGTCCAGGGAGTCACTGCTTGGTGGAGATATCAATCTGGCATTCCATATCAGTGGTCAGGGGCATGACTTTTTCGTCAAAATTAACCAGCGTGAACAGCTGGAGCAGTTTGAAACCGAAGCGCTCAGCTTGCAGCAGCTCCGTCAGCAGCAATGTGTCCGGGTACCTTCTGTTATCTGCTACGGCCAAACCATAGACAAAGCATTTCTGGTACTGGAGTACCTGCCACTTAATGCAGATAATGAAAATGGCTGGCCATTACTGGCTGAGCAGCTGGCAAAGCAACACTCTCATTCAGAACAGGCAATGTATGGTTATGACTGGGACAATATGCTTGGCAGAACCCATCAGCCAAATGGCTGGCAGAGTAACTGGAGCACATTCTTTTCTGAACAGCGTCTTGGCTGGCAACTGCAGTTACTGCTCGAACAGGGATTTGGTTTTGGTAAGATTGACTATCTGGTAGAGCAAGCACGTCAGCGGCTACATCACCACCAACCAGCTCCCAGCCTGTTGCATGGCGACTTGTGGCGCGGCAATACTGCTTTTATGGCCGACGGCACACCGGTAATATATGACCCTGCCTGTTATTTTGGTGACCGGGAAACAGATATCGCTTTTACCACCTTATTTGGCCGGTTTCCTCAGGCATTTTATCAGCGGTATAAGCAGGTCAGCCCACTACCTGACGGTTATGAAGACCGGACAGAGCTGTATAACTTATATCATGTACTGAATCATGCCCTGATGTTCAGAGGAAACTACCTGCTGCAAGCACAGGAAATGATTAAAAAACTGTTTTTCTGAAAACCTGTTTATTTCAAGATAAACAGGTTTTTATGTCAGATTGGCCTATCAGATACCCAGAGCGTGTTTACGATCTTGCGAACAAAGGTTATGCAAGGCAAAAACAGGTTCTTATACCTGAAAGCGTCCTGACTCAGTCATCAGCATATCAGTAACATTTTCCAGATGGTGCGCACTTTCAAGCACCATTTTTCCGTGCAGATTCTGTTCCTGTGTCATCGTACTCAATAACTTTGAACGCTCTGCCAGGTCGGTTCCGGCTTTGCTCTGCTGATGCAGCGTACCCACCATCGACACAATGGAAGCTGAAACCTGCCTGGCATTGTCAGCAATCGACGCCAGCAGATTTCCACTTTCTCTGGCATGTTCTGTAGTATGCCCCAGCTGATCAAGACACAGATTAACTGTCCGTACCGACTGTTCGCTGGCACCGGTCAGCCGCAAAATCATCGCTTTGATTTCATCAGCAGAATCATGCGTTTTGGATGCCAGAGTTCTAACCTCATCCGCAACTACTGCAAAACCACGTCCCTGCTCTCCGGCTCTTGCTGCTTCAATAGCAGCATTCAGTGCCAGCAAATTTGTCTGATCGGCAATCGCCTGAATAACATCAAGCACTTTACGGATATCATTGGTTGATTCAGCCATTTCCGTAACATTATTTTTTGATGCAGACAGCATATCTGCAAGGCTATCTATTGCAGAAATAGTCGCATTCACTGATACCAAGCCTGCTTCGGCAGCACGTTCAGAATCGGCAGAGTGCTTTTGTACGGTTTCAGATAGCTGACAGGTTTGCTCAAGGCTCTGGGACATCTGTTCTGCAGCAACCGGTATTCTCTCTACTTCTTTCAGGTTTCTCCCCATCCCTTCTGACAGGTACTCGCCTTTCTGTAACATATCTACTGATTCTTTGCGTAATTCATTAGCTGACGTTTCAATCGCCTGCACTGTTTTTTGCAAGGTATGCAGCACATTATTAAAACTGGTAATCAGTTTTGAAGATAAATCCGGGCAACGGCGGGACAGCACAATCTTGCCTCCATGTGTAACCATAGATTCAGTAACATCAAACATTGCCTGACCAACCACTGCTTCCCGATAGCTACTGCGGCATATCACTACCAGAATGGCCGTTTCAACCACCACATATAATGCATGAATTAAGACAATACTTATGGTTGCGTCTGCCGCTGGTACCAGATAAACACCGGTATTTTTTATCTGCAGATACATAAATAACAAATGATGCACAGCGATTGTTGCAGCTGCTACAACAATGACCCGCCAGTCCCGGAAAGCCGTCAGCACTGCCAACAGAACAAAAATTCCGAAATGCAGTTCAGTCATGCCCATTGACTGATGAATATGCAATGCCGAGAAAAACATAAAGCTGATACCGTAGCTTATTCTGGCAATTAAATGGTCTCCCAGTAGCCGGTATAACATAAAGGGAACAACAACGCAGGGTACGCCGATCAGCAACAATGGCAGCCAGCTTTTCTGTACGAAAGCAAAAACCACTGTCATCAGAAGTAATACCAAATTGACGATAAACATGATTCTGAAAGCCTGCAGCCTGAAACGATGACTCTGCACCATAACCTCATATCTCCCTATACTTTTTAACATCAGAAACTTCCAGATAGCATTAAAACTATATACGCAGCTTAGCTTTTTTCAACAAAGCACCTGCTAATCATCTGCCGGGCAATTAAAGCTAAAGCATCCATCAACACGCTCTAGAAAAACAGCGACATAAAAGCCTCAAACATAAAACTCTCTGTCCGGATATGATACATTGCTGTTTTCACTGCCATTAACCGGAACACTATGAGTACAAGCCATACAAAAGCCGTTATATTTGATATGGATGGGTTGCTGCTGGATTCAGAACCTTTCTGGCAACAGGCTGAATTTGAAATTTTTTCATCTCTCGGTGTCAGGCTTACAACGGCTGACTGCCTTAAAACAGTTGGCTGGCGGTGCGATACCGTCGTTAACTACTGGTATCAGCAATACCCCTGGCAATCTGAATCTCAGGAAAGTGTGGTCAACCGGATTACTGATCAGGTTATCTCTCTGGTACAGCAGCATGGCAAGTTATTACCCGGAGCCAGAGAAGCATTGGAACTATGCCAGCACCAACAGAAAAAAACCGGGCTGGCAACCTCATCAGCAGAACGGCTGATGTATGCCATGCTCGAACACTTTAATATCCGGCACTATTTCCAGACTTGTTGCTCTGCACAATATCTGCCTTATGCCAAACCTCACCCGCAGGTTTATCTGAATGCGGCAGCGGCACTGGAAACCTTACCGGAACAATGCCTGGCACTGGAAGACAGCATAACAGGCATGACAGCCGCTAAGGCCGCCAGAATGCGTTGTTATGTTGTACCCGACAGCCATCAGGCCAGCAACCCTGGCTATGGTCTGGCAGACCGGAAACTAACCTCCTTACTCGAACTGACTGCCGGAGATCTGCAATAATGTCAGCGAATGCTCCCGTTGCCCTGATTACCGGAGGCGCAAAGCGCCTGGGTAAATGCACAGCAACCACCCTGCATCAGGCAGGCTACTCTCTGATTATTCATTATCATCAGTCTGCTGACGATGCTGAAGCGCTGGCTACCATGCTTAATCA
>CAZXTH010000036.1:2497-7848 GCA_964643585.1 uncultured Pseudoalteromonadaceae bacterium | reverse complement strand
GTTAAACTGATCAGTGCCAACCTGCTTGATGAGCAGCGCTATTCCGAACTATTTTCTGATGTTATTGGTTGCTATAACCGTCTGGATTTACTGGTAAACAATGCCTCAAGCTTTTATCCGACACCACTGCAGACAGCAACGCTCAGTCAGTGGCACGATTTGTTCGGAACCAATACCAAAGCCCCTTATTTTCTCAGTCAACTGTTTGCTGCCGAGCTGACACGCCAGAATGGCGCTATTATTAACATGGTTGATATTCATGCTGAGCGGCCACTACAAGAGCACAGTATCTATTGCATGGCTAAAGCAGCACTGAAAATGATGACCAAAGCACTGGCCCGGGAACTGGCTCCAGCTGTCAGAGTAAATGGCGTTGCTCCCGGTGCTATTTTGTGGCCCAGTCAGCCACTGGCTGAAGCAGATAAACAGTCAATTCTGCAACAGATCCCAATGCAAAGGCTGGGAGAACCGGAAGACATTGCCCGGACCGTGCTGTTTCTGGCTCAGGCACCTTACATAACCGGCCAGATTATTGCCGTAGACGGTGGCCGCAGCATTGGAGGTGCCAGTAAAGCCTGAACGTTCTGTTGACAGGAGATCAGGATGTCATTACTGCATAAAACCATCACCTGCCCGTTCTGCGGGCATCCTTTGCATATTGAAATTGAAGTCACCGAAGATGATCAGGAATATATCGAGGATTGCAGTAACTGCTGTAATCCGGTGCATTTGAAAGTTCAGAAAGACCGGCAGCATCATTGTATCAGGCTGTTTGTTGATGCTGATGATGAGCAATATTATTAGAGCGTATTGACGTTTGAGAGCAGATAAGACAACCATCTTTAGGATAAAGATGGTTGTCTACAGCTAAGGTTAGCTTAGAGTAAACCGATTCCTGCTTAACTGATTACATTAGTTATCTACAGTCAGGTTTAAAAGAAGCTAACATTATCAAGCTCCAGCCAAAAACGCTCACCTGCGGGCCGTTTTGCTCCAAACTTCACCGCAAATACCGCTTCAGGTGAAATACCTGCCCCGGTCGTTTCAGCAGCCAGTTCGCTGAACAGAATTTCAATTGTCTGCCATTCTGCTTTGGCACTAAAAGGCTTTTGCGCGGAGCCTGCCACGGTAACTATCTCTGCGGCATAAGCACCACTATCGCCTCGCACATCAAAACGGATCCCTTTAAAAGCAGAAGCGTCAACAGCAGCAAATCCTCCCGGCGTCAGCGGTAATACAACAAAAGCTTTAGCTGAATCTTTCAGCGCCAGCCTGGCAGACAGTAATAAAGCATGGCCACCCCCGCTGCGCGGAACCCGCTGACTGATAAGCTGGCTTCTGGGAAAGCCATATTCCACATCCGCCAGGCGGCTGGCAACACCAGCGGTTAAATCATCCTGCCGTTCAAAGTCATCAATCAATGGCAATGCTGCAACAGCCGGCGGTAGTGCCGAGCCCTGCTGGCGGGTTAGTTTACCGTCATGTGCAACCAAACGGCCATCAACAAAAACATATTCTGATTTACGGTAATCAGAAATATTTTTCCACGGCTGCCCCCTGACCAGAATAAAGTCGGCCCGCTTGCCGGTTTCAATCGTCCCCCGGTCATCTTTCAATCCCAGCACCGCAGCACTGTTTGCCGTACCGGCAATAATTGCCTGCGCCGGAGACAAACCAAAATCGACCAGCAATTCCAGCTCCCGCAACGAAGACTCACCAAAAGGTGTTGCCGCTATACCGGAATCGGTTCCCAATGCCAGCGGAATACCTGCTTTGGCAATACGCTGCAGGTTATAACGCGAAACCCGCTGCCGGTATTGCACCAGCTGTAACTGAGCCTCACTGCTGTTAACCGTTTTATCTGCTCTGGGTTCATATACCGCCAGTGTCGGAGCATAAAACACGTTGTTATCCCGCATCAGCTTTAACAGCTCGTCATCAACCTTGCGGTCCTGAATGGCATGAACAATAGCCGTAACCCCTGCCCCAGCAGCAGTTTTGGCACCATCAACAGTGACGGTATGTGTTACTACCGGCAACTGCTGTTGTTTTGCCTGTGCAACAACGGCAGCAAGTGCATTACCGTTAATACTGGCATTGTTAATGCCGCTGCCATAGCGCCAGCCATCCGCAAACACTTTGATCACTTCAGGTTGATACCGTGCCAGATCAGCCACTGATTCAGTACCATCACGCACAGTCGTAATCAGCCGTGTCATATTCTCATCACCCCAGTCAGCACCATGTCCACCGGGCGTTGCGGTTCGTGCGGTATAGACAACATGCGGCGAAACCAGCTGTTTATGCCACTGCCGTTTTGGTGCAAAAGACTCCGGTGCCGAATGAAAATCAGTCACCGTGGTGATGCCACTTTGCAATAACAACGTTGATATCTCAGCCCGGTTAACCCCCCCCATAGTGGTCCAGTGCATATGCACGTCAATCAGGCCCGGTAACAGGCTTAAGCCGTTACCGTCAATCTGTTTAGCACCAGCAGGCACGGTGATACCCTTCCCTATTTCACTGAAACGGCCATCCCGGATCACAACATCAGCCTGAAAAGGCTTACTGCCGGTAGCATCAAACACCGTGACATTGCGCACCACTGTAAGATCGCTGCTGTCAGCAGCAACCGCCCCCCCCGTAGAAACAGACAGAGTAAAACCCAGTGCTGTTGCAATAAATACTGTTGCAATCGTTGCTTTGAACACCCTTAGTCTCCTTGTCCGGCGGTTACCGGCGAAATGCCCTGTAGCGCATCAATATATTTATTTTCCAGCTGTTCCTGGCGAGAAATCAGGGACTGAGCCTTCCCTTTGATATATAAGGCAACCAGTTCTGTCAGTGGCTCAAACGGATCTCCACTCCAGATTGCAATATCGGCCTGTTGCCCTGCAGAGATAGTACCAACATCGGTTGCTCCCCATAGCCGGGCCGGAGTGACAGTAACAGCCTGTAGCGCCGCATCATATGGCACTCCACGGGCAACCGCCATACCGGCAAAATAACGTAATTTACCGGCATCATGTGCAGACGATCCACCACGCAAAATAACCGGTACTCCGGCACTGAACAGTCTGGCAGCATTCTCAGAGGTTGCGGCTATTTCATCAAAATTCGATGGCAAATTATTGGTAGGATCAACCATCACCGGGATCCCTGACCGGGCAATATGCTCAGCTACTTTCCAGCCTTCTGCAGCCCCAACCAGCACCAGTTTGATTTTTTCTTCCCGGCTGATATTAATCAGCGCCAGAATATCTGTTGCGCGGTCTGCTTTGGCTGCCAGTCGTTTCTTCCCTTCAATTACAGGCACCAGAGCGTCCAGATCTGCTACCGACCAGTCGCGTGACAGCAGCTCACCTTTTACCAGTGCAGATTTACTGCGGGCATATTTACGAACATCAGCAAGATCGGCTTTTAATTGTACAAAGGCAGCACCGCGACCATAGGCACTGGCACGCAGGTCCCAGACAACAGCAACCTGAGGCTGAATATCTGCCGGTATTCCTTCTCCAAGGCTCAGTACTGCAGCTTGACCGGCAAAAGTCGCATTTGCCGGGCCAGCATTAGGCATCACTACTGCCCGGGTAATTCCCCCTTTGCGGGCAACACCGATGGCTGACGAATAAGGGTTAATAGCGTACTGCACATCGTAACCAGCACTGATTACAGCGGTACGGCTGGCCGGTTCAGCGGCATTGGCGCCGCCACTGATTTCAACGATGCCGAGTAATGAGTCTGATGCAACCAGGCCAGGGGTCAGAGTTTTACCATTAAGATTGATAAGTTCCGCCCCGGCAGGAGGCTGAATATCTGCCCCAACCGCGATAATACGGCCATCTTTAACAACGACACTACCCTGCTCAATAGTTCCGGTCTGATCAGCTGTCAGGATTCTGGCATTCTGGAATACCAGCGTCTGGGCTGCGGCCGGTGCCATCACACCAAACAATACCGCAGTAAAAAGCAATGTTCTGTTTATCATGGAGTCGTCTCCGTTACCGGCTGTCCCAGCAAAAAATCAGATTCCGGCTGGCTGTGCGGGTGCTGCCGGTCCAGTCTCAGTGAACCATCAATAAAGACTTTTTCTGCAATCGCATAAACACTGAACGGGTCATGCGACCAGACAACCACATCAGCCATTTTTCCCGGTTCCAGGCTACCGGTTTTATCAGCAATTCCCAGCGTAATTGCCGGGTTCAGCGTAATCCAGCGGATAGCTTCTTCACGGGTGATTTCAGGAACAGTATTACGGTTAGCTCTGCGGGCTGACGCCATCGCCATTGCCGCTTCAATATTCAGCCGCTGAATAATCGTGGCACTGTCGGAGTGCAGCATGGTATGTACGCCAGCCCACTGTAGTGAGGCCACATTCATCGGTACAGCATCATAGGCCTCCAGCTTAAATCCCCAGCGGTCAGCCCAGGTAGCAATAGCAATGCCTTCTCTGGCCAGGGTATCGGCAATCTTGTAGGCTTCGGTTGCATGGTGAAATGCCGCAATCTTAAAACCAAATTCTTTGGAAAGATCGATAAGCTGCATCATTTCATCCGCGCGGTAACAATGAATATGTGCAGCAACTTCGCCACTGAGAATACCTGCCAGCGTTTCCAGTTTCAGATCGGGTTTAAACCCCGGTTTATTACCATTAGCCTGCCGTTTTTCCAGATAAGCCTGAGCCTCAATAAATGCACTTCTGAATCCCGCCATATTCCCCATACGGGTAAAAGGGTCATTACCCCGCGCCGCATAAAAAATAGGGTTCTCACCACAAGCCATTTTAGCGCCGTATGTTGCTCCCGGAAATTTCATGCCCTGAACACTGACAGAAGGCACATTTTTGACCGTCACCGTTCTGCCGCCAAACAGATTGGCGGAGCCAGGCAATATAGCCAGCGTCGTTACACCGCCTTGCAAGGCCTTTTCAAACCCAGGGTCCTGTGGCCAGATAGAATGCTCCGCCCATACCTCGGCGGTATTTTTAGCGGTTTTCTCGTTGCCATTACGCATCGCTGGCACACCGGGTGAAGAGAAAACCCCTAAGTGTGAATGAATATCGATAATACCGGGGGTTACCCATTTACCCGCAGCATCAATGACTTCTGCACCTTGTGGTACAGGAAGATCACGGCCAATCTGCACAATTTTTCCGCCATCAAGGATAAGCGTACCATTTTCAATTTGCGGGCCAGCCGCCGGTAAAATAGTGGCTCCGACAATAGCAGTGGTTTTTGCTGGTCCGGGTTTATAGGTTGATGGGTAAGGATCTTGCGGCTGAGCCCATAATTGGGCCGAACCAACGCTCCAGAAAACTGAAGCAAATAACGTAATTCGCAGCTTCATAGCTA
>CAZXTH010000036.1:0-2487 GCA_964643585.1 uncultured Pseudoalteromonadaceae bacterium | reverse complement strand
CGGCTCAAGTTTGAGTGGCTCAAGCTCAGAAATGATGAAGCCGGTAGCTGTAATCAACTACCGGCCAGCATTGATTAGAATTCAGTCTGGAAGCGCACGTAGAAATAACGTGGCGTAGCTGAATACAATGAGCCCATATAACCGAAGGTTTCATCAGCCAGCGGTGGCTGTTTATCAAACAGGTTACGAACACCAATACGGATACTGCTGTTAGCCAGCGGGCCTTCGCGGAAACTGTACTCACCAAACAGGCTCACCAGCGTATGGCTGTCTACCCGGTAATAAGTCCCTGAGCTGTCAGACATAGAAGTATCGTTAACTTGTCCGACGTAAGTTGCATTGGCTCCAACCCGGTACTGGTTGTAACTCCAGGTCAGCGAAGAAGACAAACGCCACTTCGGATTACCATTTTGCTCCAGCAGATCTGAGGACTCCGGTAAATTGGTATTCTCATTAATCAGGCCAGCTTCCCGCGCATCGTAAAGCTGATTAATCGCATCTGATACACCGCGGTTATATTTCAGCAGCCGGGAGGCATTAAGGCTGTAGTCAAAATCACCCAAACGGGTATTGCGCAGTTTCCAGATAAAGCCCAGGTCTACCCCTTCAACAGTCTGAGGTTGCAGGTTCTGGTAAATATCATCAACATACTGCACCTGACCAACAGGTTCTAACCCTGTTCCGGCGAAACGGGCAATATCATCTGCGGTAGGTGCCAGACGCGTCACATTATCGTTACTTGTTCCCTGAACCCGGTTCAGGTAATCAAGAATCAGCGCATTGCCTTCACCAAACACTCCAACGATACCCGTTTGTTCAATTGACCAGTAATCGGCTGTAAAGGTGATATTACCGAAAGAATCCGGCAGGAACTGTGGCTGTATCACTGTACCCACTGTCCAGTTAGTTGATTCTTCAGGTTGCAGATCCGGATTGCCTGAACGGCGTGCAGTTGCCACCACATTCGCATTACACTGGTTAAAAGACGCAATACGGCCAGCCCGCAGATCCGCTTCACACAGTACCCAATCAACCCGGGTGTTACCACGGGTAACTAATGTGGCATTCACCTGCTCCAGGTTAGGAGCCCGGAAGCCTTCCGAATAAGCACCACGGAAACGCAAGCCATTAACAACATCCCACGAAAATGCCGCTTTAGGTTTGGCTACACTGCCAAAATCGCTGTAATCTTCAAAGCGTCCGGCCAGTTGTAACGAGAACGACCGCACCAGCGGTATATTCATTTCCGGCGATACCAGGGGCACCGCCAGTTCAGCATAAGCAGAAGCCACCTTGCGGGAACCATAATTATCCGGCGTAGGGCTTACGCCAAACAGGTTACTGTCATGCGTCACGCCAAGCACTGTATCAACCCAGACCACAGTACCATCAACATTCTCGTCACGGTCATCCAACTGTGTTTCACGACGGAACTCTACCCCGGCCGCAACACCAACATCACCTGCCCATGTCTGGAATAAATCAGCACGGGATATATTCGCATCCCATTGGAATAATGTCGTTTTGCCACGGCGGTTTGATTCAATACTGACAGCATCAATAGCCGCCTGAGTATTACTGCCATTTCCCCCGTTAAACGGGTTAAATGCATCAGCGGTAGACAGCGCCAGATTAGCCTGCAACGCGGTAGAACTGATACCTTGCTGACGATCATCAACTGTGGCACCGCTGTACAATAAAGCGGTTTCCCAATCCCAGCCATTATGATCGCCGCGTAACCCGGCTAATGCCCGGAATTGCTCGGCCTTAACCCGCACATTTGTTGGGCCGAGGTCTGTAAACCGCAGTGAGGTCAGCACTATAGGCAAGCCTTCATCCGGTGCATCAATGCCTGGTAAACGGTTAGGGTTTGGCGTACCGTCAGCCAGTGTTACCGGTCCAAACGGGTTCCAGTAATTTGAAGCTGGCACAGTCATCCGGATAGAACCGATAGAAAATACCGAGTCCTGCACGCTTTCAGTTTTAGCCACATAGTAGCCACCTTCGCCGAACAGCTCGATACCATTACCTAAATCATATTTGCTCATCAAAAACAGGTTAGTTCGCTTCAGGTCCGGCGTAACAGCAATAGGATAATGGGCTCGCGCATCCCAGCGCAGATTACGGTCTGCGCCGGTATATGCCGGGGTACCGTCATCAATACAGATACCATTTGCCAAAGCTGCCAGACAGCCATCGTTAGTAGAAGGCTGAACATGGAAAGCCCCACCTGCGGTTGTCAGAGGAGAACCATTCTGATTAACCCTGACACCGCCAACAGTCTGAAACGAGCCCCACGGCGTGGTAGTACTGTCATTCAGTAACGCTGAATTGCCTTCCCACGGCGTTCCAACAAATAACGGGCTTAAATTCCCGCTGGCAGAAAAACTCTGATCACTGGCCCGCAATGCTGAACGGTCATTGTAGTTCACAAACAATGTGACATTACCTCTGCTCTGGTCAAAATCAGTACCAAACAGGCCATTC
>CAZXTH010000035.1:14473-15845 GCA_964643585.1 uncultured Pseudoalteromonadaceae bacterium | reverse complement strand
TAACTACATGTAAGAACCTGTCTCGGATCTGCTGCACTTTGGCTCACCTGTTTTTGCCTGGCATAACCTTCGTTCGCGAGATCTGAAACAGGTTCTAAGCCCCAAAGTCACCCTTTGGGCAATGCTGGTCAGCTAAGGTTTATAAATCCATCACCATACTTACGCTAACACGCCGTGAGTACCTCCCCGTCAGGCAAAAAACAAATGTAATGTCTTTTGTTGGTTTTCATTATGAATTACAATTTGCGCCCGTAAGCTGTGGTTAAGGCTTACAAACAAATAATAAAACCTCTGATTAATCTTACTGACGTAAAAAAGGCCCATTCATGACCCTATCACATGCAGAGCAGTATCAGAAGAGCTGGCAGGAACGCCAGGAATACGCGGAAAACATGCAGCCACTGATTGGCCGCTTATACCGTAACAAAGGGATTGAAGTTGTGGTATACGGTCGTCCATTGGTCAATGCAACGACAATCGATATTATCAAAGCCCATAAAACGGTTGAGCGGTTTGAAGGACAGAAACTGCGTTTACGTGAAAGTTTTCCGGTGCTGGAACAACTGAGTAAAATGGATCTGTCTCCGGCGCGTGTTGATATTGGTAAACTGGCCTACAGTTTTCTGTATAAAAACCATGCTGGTGATTTGTCTCTTGAAGCTTATCTGGTGCGTGAGCTGTCGCCGCTGGTTAACCAGCAGGATCAGGTAAAACCAACAGATGTTGTGTTATATGGTTTTGGCCGGATTGGCCGTTTGCTGGCTCGCCTGATGCTGGAGCGCTCTGGCCCTAGCAGTAAGTTACGTTTGCGAGCGATAGTGGTGCGTGGTGGTAAAAAAGGCGATCTGGAAAAACGGGCGAGCCTGTTACGCCGTGACTCTATTCATGGGCCATTTAATGGCAGTATTACGGTTGATGAAGAAAATCAGGGTATTAAAGCGAATGGTACTTTTATCAAGGTAATTTACGCTTCGTCGCCTGAAGAGCTGGATTATACCCAGTATGATATTCACGATGCACTGGTTGTTGATAACACGGGTATCTGGAAAGATGATAAAGAATTAAGCATTCATTTTAAAGCTAAGGGCGCGGCCAAAGTGTTGCTGACCGCTCCGGCTAAAGGTGAAGTGCCAAATATCGTTTATGGCGTTAACCAGCATATGATTCTGCCGGAAAGTCATATCGTATCGGCTGCCAGCTGTACTACCAATGCTATTACACCGGTGCTTAAAGCATTACACGATGAGTTTGGTATCCGTAATGGTCATGTTGAAACCGTTCATTCTTATACCAACGACCAGAACCTGATTGATAACTTCCATAAAGCTGAACGCCGTGGCCGCGCGGCGCCACTGAATATGGTACTGACTTC
>CAZXTH010000035.1:580-14463 GCA_964643585.1 uncultured Pseudoalteromonadaceae bacterium | reverse complement strand
ACTGGTGCTGCCAGTGCGGTGGCCAAAGCTCTGCCGGAACTGAAAGGTAAGCTGACGGGTAACGCAATCCGGGTGCCAACACCTAATGTTTCTATGGCAATTCTGTCTTTGAACCTGAACCGTGAAACCAGCCGTGATGAGTTGAATAATTATTTGCAACGCACCTCACTGTTCTCTGAATTGCAGGACCAGATTGATTTCACCAGCTCTACAGAAATCGTGTCATCTGATTTGGTTGGCTCGCGTTCAGCCGGGGTGGTGGATTCTCAGGCAACTATCGTTGATAGTGACCGTTGTGTGTTGTATGTCTGGTACGATAACGAATTTGGTTACAGCACACAGGTTATCCGGGTGATGAACGATATGGCGGGAATAAAATATCCGACATTACCGGTAGCTAAATCGTAAAGATAAGGGCATGCCCCTAATGCTTGCCAGTTACGCAGTAGTGTAAACACAGCCTGATTGAGGCAACAGTTAGCAAGGTGATAGTGGAAAATGCCTCGTTCACACAGACACGCTGTGAATATGTCCCTATAAGACCATGTCCAGCTTCCTTGCTGGATATGGTCTGTTTAAAACGAGGCATTTTCTCACTTTTGTGAATTCGGATAAGTACTCAGGTACTTAAAAGATAATGCTGTGCCCTTAAGTGAACAGCATTAGGTACGCAGGCTTTACCGAATTAAATTCCCAGAAACTTAAATGGTGTTGTTGCCTTAAATTGCTGGTTTACATTCCCTGCAAAAGTATTACTTTGGTCTGGGCCCAGATCCAGTTTCATCACTTTGCCGCTTTTAGCAGATAAATCCAGTGTTTTAAGATCAACCCAGAACACATTTGGTGTCAGGGCTGATTCAAAGAAATACAGGCTGCGTTGATGGTCAATCACAGTCCGCCAGCGGGTTGATGAAATATTGGGTGCTTCCGGGGTTGTTAAGCCGTAAGGCACCGATGCATTACGGATAACACTGAATACACTGGCAATGGCTTTGTTAGGTTCAGGATCTTTCGGAATGGCATTGATATAAAACGAGGCTCGCGCAAAACGATCGGCAGCCCGGTTTGTTCCCGGTAACATAGTGGTACCGCCAAGTTGTTTCCAGTATTCATTCAGGGCAAGTTGTTCTGAGAACACCGGTGAATTGGTCATCACCTGAAAGTCTCTGCTGTGATGAATAACCTGTTTGCCTTTAATGTATTCAATAATTGCACTGTCGCCGGAAGTATCTGAAATAGACAAATGCAGAGTTGCCAGCCGTTCTTCACCAGGAACTTTATCGGTGATCAGGGTAAAAGGCTCCTGACGTAACGCCGAAACTGCTTCTTCAACTGTAGCAAAATTATCCAGTACATATTGAGCCCAGGCTGCGATACTCAGGCCGGGTTTATTGCTATGTTCTGTCGGATATTCAGACTCTACCAGCCACAGCAGATTCGCAGCCAGCCCTTTTTCATTAATGCCGTCAGTTGTAGAAATATCATAGCCGGAGGCGATAACGCTGCCATATTTTGATGTCCACTTCAGGGAGTTTGGGCCAGCTTCACCTGTGCGCTGCATACCTTGCGGGAAAACCCAGAGATTTGTCATTACATCGCTTTTCCAGTCCATAGAGCGGGCAGTAATGTTGTGTCCGCCAGCACCGTGGTATACCACTCTGGTACAGGCTTCGGCAGCTGTCAGGCTGACCAGACTACTGATTGTAAACGCAGCGGCTAGTGGTAATATTCTGAATCTGTTTATCATTATCTTTCCTCCGAACCTGTCTCGGATCTGCTGCACTTTGGCTCTGCTGTGTTAAAAACAGGTTCAAAATGCTCATTTACTCTGTGTAAACTGCGCTTTCTCACCTGTTTTTGCCTGGCATAACCTTCGTTCGCGAGATCGGAGGCAGGTTCTTAGATCATATTGGCGTTTAATGGTTACAGCATAGGAAGACCTTTCTCAGCTGTAAAGCTATGATGGCGCGTGCCGGTTTGATATGTTGGTACAGTTATTCACAGAACTGAATTCAATGGCTGAATTCTTATACGGAATAGTCTATTATCGGGCAGCATTTTACTGAAAGGTGTTACCGGCCAGCCTTGAGTGTAGTGTATGCCGGGGTGCTTAAACTTTCGTTGAACAGTTCAGAATGGATCTATTTTGTATGAAAATTACCTGTAATTTCGACAGTGGCAATATTGATGTGATTAAAGCGGAAAGCCCGTCAGATATTCAGCTTGCTATCCGCAAAGATAACCAGTCAGAGTTTTACCAGTGGTTCCATTTCAGACTTAACTCCCCGCATGTAGAACCTCACACCATTAAAATCATTAACGCCGGTCAGTCAGCTTATGCAGAAGGCTGGAAAGGCTACCAGGCTGTTGCTTCTTATGACCGGCAAAACTGGTTCCGGGTTGAATCTGAATTTGATGGTCAGAACCTGATTATTAAACATTATCCTGAAGCAGAATCTGTTTATTTTGCTTATTTCGCACCCTACAGCTATGAACGCCATCAAGACTTACTGCACCAGGCCCAGAATGATTACCGTTGTCAGCTGGTTGAGCTTGGCGATACCCTTGATGGGCGAGACATGAGTATGCTGGTTGTCGGTGAACCTGATGCTTCCAAAAAGAAAATCTGGATTATTGCCCGTCAGCATCCGGGTGAAACCATGGCTGAGTGGTTTATCGAAGGTTTACTGGACCGTTTGCTGGACGAAGATGACGGTACTGCCCGGGTATTACTGGACAAAGCCGTATTTTATATTGTACCGAATATGAACCCGGATGGCAGCGTTCGTGGTCATCTGCGCACCAATGCTGTTGGTGTGAACCTGAATCGTGAATGGCAGACACCGAGTATGGAGCAAAGCCCGGAAGTTTTTCTGGTAAGACAGAAAATGCTGGAAACCGGAGTTGATTTGTTCCTGGATATCCACGGTGATGAGGTGCTGCCATATAATTTTGTGGCTGGCGGAGAAGGAACTCCTTCTTACAATACGCATATACAGCAACTGGAAGACAGCTTTAAACAAGCTTTGCTGACAATTACGCCTGAGTTTCAGGATGTGAAAGGATATGCCAAAGACGAACCTGGTAAAGCAAACCTGACTGTTGCTTCCAACTGGGTCGGCGAGCAATTCAAGTGTCTGGCTTATACGCTGGAAATGCCATTTAAAGATAATGCTGATCTGCCGGATGAAGCTTGTGGCTGGTCTGATGTGCGTTCAGCAAAATTGGGGTTCGATGTACTGGCGGCGGTGCTGGCGGTAACAGATAAATTGCGCTGAGGTAGTTTGTGGTGTTTTCTGATCGTACACCGTTACTGAAAACAGGGATAATGCTGTCAGTTGCTATGGCGCTGGCTGCATGCGGTACAACGTCACAACAGTCTGGCTCTCAGCCGTCCTTGGGGCGTTACTCTGTTTCAGAAACAGCCGTTGTAGTGGCTAAAACCATGCCGTTACCTGTTGCTTCTGCCGGGCAGCTGGATATGCAGTTTCCTGAGCTGGAAAGCCGTAGAGCCAGAATTAATAATCATCGCAGTTTTCTGGGGTATCAGGGGCAAGGGGAGTTACTGCTGGATTTACAGACAGCAACTTCAGTCTCTCTGCAAATCAATGGCAAACCTCTGCAACTGACTCCGGCAGCCGTATTAGGCCAACAGGTAAAAGCAGATATCTCGGCGTTTACCCGCAATGGCCTTAATCAGCTGGAAGTAACAGCAGTTGAGCCTTTAGGTGCCCGTGTGAGGTTAGTTATCCCATACCCGAAACTAACTGAGGCGCAGCCAGCTGATGCCGGGTTTTCAGCAGAAAAACTGGCAGAGGTAGATCAACTGATTAACCGAGAGATTGAACAGGGCTTTCCCGGTGCAGTTCTGGTTATTGTAAAAGACGGGCGTATCATCAAAGAAACGGCCTATGGTTACGCATTACGCTATGCTGTTGATGGTTCGGCGCTGGAACATCCTCAGCCAATGGCGGTAGATACCGTATTTGACCTTGCCTCCAATAGCAAAATGTATGCAACCAATTATGCTCTGATGAAGCTGGTGACTGATGGGTTGCTGGATGTAAATAAACCCCTGCAGCATTATATTCCTGAATATACTGGTGATGGGCGTGACCAGATTCTGGTCAGTGATTTACTCTACCATATGGCCGGTTATGCTCCGGAAGTTCATTTTTTCCGGCCGGACAACAAACTAGGGCCGGCATTCTACTCGCTGGAGCGTCAGCAAACTATCTCGTTGATACTCAAACAGGTGCCTTTGATCCGTAAGAGAGGCGAGCAATCCGTATACAGTGATATTGACTATATGCTGCTTGGCTTGTTGATTGAGCGAATCACCGGTTTGCCGCAGGACCAGTATCTGGAAGAAACCCTGTACCGGCCGATGGGGCTGAACCTGACTATGTTCAACCCGTTACTGAAAGGGATGGATGTCAATACCATTGCAGCAACAGAGCTAGCCGGTAACAGCCGTGGTGGCCGGGTGAGTTTTCCGGCTAACCGGCAAAGTGTAGTCCGTGGTGAAGTGCATGATGAAAAGGCATTTTACACTGTGGGTGGTGTTGCCGGTCATGCCGGGTTATTTTCAACCGCAAGAGAGGTAGCCGTGCTGGCATCTCTGGCTGAAACCGGTGGTTATGGTTTACAAAAAGTGTTTTCACCGGCGGTAATCCAGCAGTTTACACGGCCTTCAAGCTATGACCATACATTCGGGCTTGGCTGGAGAACGGCGGTGCAGGGCGATCTAAGCTGGCATTTTGGACCCTATGCCAGCGCTTATGCTTTCGGGCATACTGGCTGGACGGGTACTGCCACAGTTATAGATCCCTACTATGGGCTGACAATTGTGTTGCTGACAAACAAAAAACACAGCCCGGTTATTGCAGAAGGTGAAGACAGTTATTATTTCGCCGGCGATCGTTTTGAGACTGGTATGTACGGTAGCATCATGAGTAAAATATACGAAGCGATGTTGTAAATTGCAGATTGACAGGATAGACAACCGTTTAAATAAAAATAAATAATATCAGATAATTATAATGCAGAGGAACTGTTGTGAATTTTTTGAATGATTTTTTGCTGTTTCTTGACAGCCTGTTGGGAAGTGCGGCCTGGTTCCCGTTTGTCCTGTTGGGGGTTGGTGCTTTTTTTACTATTTACCTTGGGTTTCCACAGATCCGGTTTTTTAAACATGCCTGGAAAGTCGTTGCAGGTAAATACGATCACAAGTACAAGAATGCAGATGGTGATACCTCGCATTTTCAGGCGTTGTCTACTGCATTATGCGGTACCCTTGGGGTAGGTAATATCGGTGGTGTGGCACTGGCATTGTCAATTGGCGGTCCTGCAGCGTTGTTCTGGATGTGGGCTACGGCTTTTATGGGGATGACCACCAAGTTTGTTGAGGTTACGCTGTCCCATAAATACCGGGTAAAAACGGACGATGGCACTATGGCTGGTGGCCCGATGTATTACATGGACCGTGGCCTGAATATGAAATGGCTGGCGGTTATCTTTGCGGTAGCAACTGTTGTCTGTTCTTTCGGTACTGGCAACATGCCACAGATTAATAATATTGCTCAGGGTATGCAGGCAACGTTCGGATTATCCCCGTGGATTACTGGTGGTGTTCTGGCTGTTATTCTGGCACTGGTTATTATCGGCGGGATCCGCCGTATTGCTGCTGTAGCGTCCAGTGTTGTGCCATTTATGTCGATATTCTATGTGCTGGGCTGTCTGGCGGTTGTTATCTATAACATTGAAAATGTTGTGCCGTCTTTTCTGTCTATTTTCAGCTCAGTGTTCACTGGTACTGCTGCAACAGGTGGTTTCCTGGGAGCTTCTATAGCATATGCCTTTAACCGGGGTGTTGCCCGGGGGCTATTCTCGAACGAAGCAGGTCAGGGGTCTGCACCTATTGCTCATGCTTCAGCTAAAAGTAAAGAGCCGGTATCTGAAGGCATGGTCTCTATTCTTGAGCCATTCATTGACACCATTATTATCTGTACCATCACGGCTCTGGCGATTCTTGCTTCGGGTGCCTGGTCGCAGAAATATGAAAACCAGTTTCAGCGTTCGGATATGTTTATCGTTCAGGGAATATACCAAGAAACAGAACCTCAGCAGGTGGAGAAGTTATATAAATACCTGAATGGTAAAAACGATCATCAATTAGAAATGTTTACTGGTGTGATTAAGGTACAAGATGGGGTATCCCAATCTGATGGCTATACCATTATTAATGCCCGTTCTATTGCTGAAGATGTGACTTTCCATGTCGGCAGGGAGCCGTTCAACGGAGAGCTGAGAGTTAATAATGGTAAGCTGGTGAATGAAGGCGTGATTGTGAAGGGTAAATCGCTGGTTCACTCAACACAGCTGACAACCATAGCCTTTACCATCAGTTACTTCGGCGATTTTGGCCAGTATATTGTGGCGTTCAGTGTCTTGCTGTTTGCATTTACCACCGCTATTGCCTGGTCTTATTACGGTGACAGGGCAATGATCTATCTGTTTGGTATCCGTTCCGTTATGCCGTATCGGGTTATTTATGTTGCCGCTTTTTACTGGGCTGCTGTGGCTGATACCACTATGGTCTGGAACCTTGCAGCTGTGGCAATTGTCGTAATGGCTTTGCCGAATTTACTCGGACTGATGTTAATGAGAAAGGAAATGAAGCAGCTGGTTAAGGATTACTGGCAAAAACACAAAAACTCCTGATCCTCCTGCAGGGCCTGCTATTGCAGGCCTTTTTAGCAGAAACTTGCAAAGTGCAGTATTTGCTTTATAGTGCGGAGCATCTAATACAGGGCAATAGTTATGGCAATTATTTCCTGCCCGTTCTGTGGGCATAAAATTTCAGATAAAGCAGTAACCTGTAGCAAATGTCAGAATGAATTGTCTGATCTGACGCCAGAAAAAATCGAATCACTGAACCGTGAAAAACGTTTTAATCATGCTCAGAAACTAATGAATCAGTCGATGATTGCACTGGTTATGTTCCTGGCGGGTTTTGGTATATGGTACTGGTGGCAGCCAGAGTCAGGCAGTTATAACCAGTATTTATCAATTGCTGCTGTGGTAATTGGTTTCACCTGGTATGTTATTACCCGTGTCAGAATCATGTTATTTAAACGAAATAAGTAGTATGGACTTTAATTCTCTGGTTGCCGCGATGGCACCTGAAACCTACCAGAAACTGGCTGATGCAGTCGCTACCGGCCGCTGGGCTGATGGTTCTCTCCTGAATGAACAACAACGGGCACAAAGCATGCAACTGGTAATGGCTTATCAGTCTCAGATACTGAAATCTGATGAGCTATTTACTATTGGTGCTGATGGGCAGATGGTTTATAAATCCAAAGCCGAACTGAAAAAACAGTTTGCCGCTGAATCTTCTATTGCAAGGTTTTCGCACGATGATCTTTAAACGCTGGTTTAAACCTAAGTGGCAGCATGCAGATGCTGCTGTTCGTTTACAAGCCATTGCAGAGCTGGAAGCATCTGGCCCTGAGAACAAAAAGATTCTGCATGAACTTGCCTTTAATGATGGTTCAGAGCAGATCCGGCGGTCAGCGCTGGAACAGCTGAACGATTTTTCATTATGGTGGCAGGCCAGCAAACATGACCCTGCTGAGCGTTTGAAACAACATGCTGAGCAGCAGCTGATCAATATGCTGCTGGAGAATCAGGTTTCATCTGTACTGAAACAACAATTTATCAATCAATGTCAGCGCGGTAGCATTCTGGAACAGCTGGCACTGACAGAGAAAGACGCTGTAATCAAAATGGCTCTGCTACAGCGGCTGGATAAACCGGATTTACTACTGAAAACGCTGCCCCTGGATACTGTATTGTCTGTTTCCCAGAAACAGCAACTCCTTAATGGGCTGAATGACGAAAAGTGGCTGGAGAAATTACACCGGCAACTGGATGGGGAATTACAGCATTGGGTGCAGCAAAAACTGGTTGCACTGGAAGAGCTTAAACAACAGCCGGTTCGGTTACGTAAGCAACTGACGTTGTTGCTGGCTAAGCTGAATGCATTGCGTGAACGCCGTGAAATTGCTGATATTCCTGAGCTGCTGAAGCATTATCGCCAGGAATGGCATGATGCTGAGCCTTCGTTGTCTTCTCTGGGCGCCGAAGCTGAAGTGTTTTCAGATAAGTATCATAAACTGATTAAACAACTTGAAGGCTGGCTGGCTCCCCGGCTGGAAGAATTGCAGCAGCAACAGGCTAAGCAGCAAGCTGAATCTGCAAGAAGCGCCCATTACCAACACATTCGACAGCAACTGACTGATTTACAGAAAAATCTGGCTGAAGCCCTGTTACAGGCAGATCTGGCAGCAGCTGAAACCTTGAGCCAGCAGTTACAGCAAACCCGTTTGCAACTGGATAACACCGCAGATAAAGATCCGGTACAGCAACGGTTACTGGAACAGCATTTATTCAGGCTGGAGCAGCAGTTGACAACATTGCCACAAACAGCAGAAAAGCTGGCTGCTGCAACACGCATGCTTACTGAATGGGGCGCGCAACCTGTGCCGGAAACGGCAGAGGCTTATCAGCAAGTTTTACCACAATACCAGCAATGGCGTGATGACTGGAAAAGCCTGACGGCTAATCTGGATATTGAACTGCCTGAAAGCCTGCAGCAAAGCTATCGTGTGTTGGCTGACAGCTGGCGTAAAGCGGCAGCAGAGTTCAGAGCCAGCGCTGAAAAAGGCTTTAAGCTGTGCCGCAATAAACTTGCCGAGTTCCGTCGCCAATATCAGGCGGGAAAATTTAAAGTGTTGTTTGGCCTGTTTAAAAGCATTGAAGAAGATTATCAGCGTTTGCCTGCGCAACAGCAACAACAACTCAGTAAAGAGTTTCAGGAAGCGACAGAGAAGCTGGCTGAGCTCACTGACTGGCAGGAATATATTGCGACACCCCGTAAGCAGCAATTAGTTGAACAATTGCAACAGCTGGCAGACAGTGTCCCCTCTGATCCTGTTGCCAGAGCTGCTGCAGTAAAGCAGGCTCGTGAGCAATGGAAAACGTTAGGCAAAGCGGAAGCCGGGCTGGATGCTGAGTTAAATACTGCGTTCGACCAGGCATGTGAAGCAGCTTTTGAACCTTGCCGTGAGTATTTTGCCCGGCAGGATGCAGAGCGCGAAGCCAATGCCAGTGCACGACAGGAACTGATTAACCGCTTGCTGCAACTGGCAGGGCAACCTGATTCTGCAACACTGGAATCTGAAGTTGCCAGGTTGACTCAGGCATGGCAACAGGCCGGAGCCGTTGATAAAAATCGCTATACGTTGTTACTGGAGCAATATCATAATGCTCTGAAACCGCTGAAACAGCGTTTGCATCAATTACATCAACAATCAGCTGATGCCAAACAAGCCCTGATTAACAATGCTGTGGCAGCTCAGCAGCTTGAAGATGCATCGGTTGCAGCAAAGTTGCTGAAAGAGTATCAACAGCAATGGAAAACACTTGGCTTTGCCGGAAAAGGGCGAGACCAGGCATTGTGGCAGCAGTTCCGGCAGCAGTGCGACAGTTTCTTTAATGCCCGGCATGAACAGCTTCGACAGCAACAACAGACTGAACAGGCACAGCAGCAAGCTGTACAACAGCAGTTACAGCAACTGCATGAAGCTGCTGAGCAAGCGTCAGCTCTGTCAGAATTGTCTGCATTATCACAGCAGTTGAATACGCTGTTCAGTGATGTTCCCAGAGGGCAACAGCAGCCACTGAAGCAACTTTCGGAACTTATCAAACAAAAGCAGCAGCAATTACTGCGCTTGCAACAGCAAAACGAATTGCTGGTTGTGTTTGATGTGCTGGAGCAGGGAGAGTCTGTCAAGGCTGACCAATTACCTGTTATTTACCGGGAAGTGTTTGCACAACAGCAAGAACAGAATATGAACCGGCAGCAGCTGACACTGGCGCTGGAGATTATCTGTCAGCAGCCGTCACCGGAAACCGAGTCGGGAATGCGTCAGCAGGTTCAGTTGTTGTTATTATCGGATAAGCATAATCAGGGTGAAACCCTGAGCCGGGAAGCGTTATTCCGTCGCTGGTTGCAATTCGGTGCGGTTAAAGAAACTGAAAAAACGCTGTTGGAAAGGGCAAAAAAAGCATTTTCTGCCTGATAGTTACTACTGTATAAACGACAGTATAAATAATGCCCATCATATGATGGGCATTATTGTTTTAATTACTGAGCTCTCCGCGCAGATTCTGCTGCATTTGCTGGCGCACTTCGTCAGCGGACAGTGGTTTGCTTAACAGATAATGTAATTTGGTTAGCGTTGCTTCAAGTGTCATATCATAACCACTTATTACGCCATGGGTTTTAAGTGCATTCCCGGTAGCGTAGCCATCCATATCTACTTTGCCTTTAAAACATTGGGTACAGTTAACCACGACCAGCCCGCGCAGGGTTGCTTCGTCCAGTGCTTGCAGTAATTCTGGCCGCTGCGGAGCGTTACCCACACCAAAAGATTTTATAATCAGTGCCCGCACCGGAGGGGCCATCATATTTTTTATCACATCGGTACTGATGCCGGGATAGAGTGTTACCACACTGATTGGCTGAGGCGTAATTTCAGATACTGCCAGCCTGGCTGCCGGCTTTTTGTTAACCAGCTCTCCGGCAATAAGATCGATATGAATACCTGCTTCCATTAACGGTGGAAAATTAGGTGAAGCAAAAGCATTAAAGCCATCAGCATCAGCTTTAGTTGCCCGGTTGCCACGAAACAGTTGATTATTAAAAAACAGGGCAACTTCAGCTACCGGATAATTGGCGGCCAGGTATAAGGCATTTAACAGGTTTACCTGACCGTCAGAGCGTAGTTGTGCCAGCGGGATTTGTGAACCGGTTATGATGACCGGCTTTCCCAGATCTTCAAGCATAAAAGACAGGGCTGAAGCTGTATAGGCCATAGTATCTGTGCCATGTAACACAACAAAGCCATCGTAATCTGAGTATTGTTGTTGAATATCCCTGGCAATATGCAACCAGTGTTGCGGAGTCATATCTGAAGAATCAATTACAGGATGGTATTCGTGAATATCAAACTGTGGCATCTCAGGGCGATAAAACTCCGGCATACTTTTTACGGTATCCGTCAGGAAGCCCGGTACAGGGATAAAGCCTTGCTGTGATTTCTGCATCCCGATGGTTCCGCCGGTGTAGGCGACGTAGATCTTTTTCTTGTTCATGCTGTTCCGCACAAATAAAAATGCCCGGTAAAGTGCCGGGCATTGTAATTCAGAATGGTGTTGCTGTCAGTCAGTTAATGGTACATGCCAGACAGTATGAGTAAATGCCATTCGGATCATTGAACTGATTCATCAGCACAAAGTCCTGACGTAGCTGTCCGGTCAGACGGTTCAGCATTTTCTGTTCAGGTGTCACAATGTTTTCTGGTAACCAGCCATTTGCCTGAGCTTCGCCGAACATATCTCTGATAAATTTTTCGGTAGATGTCAGCTCTTGCTGGATCAGTTTTACATCGTAATGTTGCAGGCCTGCTTTGCTGGCTGCGGCTGCGATGGCATCGTCCAGCGTGCCCAGCTTATCAACCAGACCCAGCTCCAGTGCTTTTGTACCGGTCCAGACACGGCCCTGAGCTACAGCATCGACAGCATCAACACTCATATTACGGTTATGACCAACCATTCTGATGAAGTCTTTGTAACCACGTTCAATAAACAGCTGGAACAAATCCTGTGCCTTTGGATTAAGCCCCTGATACAGAGGCAAGCCTGCGCTCAGTCCTGCCAGTTCTGTTGTACCTACGCCGTCAACACTCAGTCCCAGTGTTTTCAGTGAGTTTTCCAGAGTATGGAACAGACCAAAAATACCGATAGAGCCAGTGATAGTAGTAGGTGATGCCCAGATTTCATTTGCCGGAGCAGCAATCCAGTAACCGCCTGATGCTGCAACTGAACCCATAGATGCGATGACCGGTTTGCCTGCCGCACGAAGTAACTGTACTTCCTGGCCAATGACTTCTGAGGCATAAGCACTGCCACCACCACTGTCTATACGCAGCACGACAGCTTTTACTTTATCGTCGTGACGGGCACGGCGCAGCAGCGCGGCGGTTGAATCACCACCGATAGTTCCCTGACGGGCTGAACCATCGACAATTGTGCCTCTTGCAACAATCAGTGCGACTTTATCTGTGATGGGGTTTTCAAATTCCTGCACCGGAATAACCAGTTTGGCGTAGTCATCAAAAGTAACATGGTTATAAGTGTTTTGCTGGTTTTTACCAACAATTGCAATCAGTTGCTGGCGGAATTCTTCTATTGGTTTCAGGCTATCGACCAGTCCGGATTTCAGTGCATATTGTGCCAGATCGCCGTCAACATCTTTTAGCTTTGTCAGCAGAGCGTCATAGGTTTCGTCAAAGTTGTCTGTGCCGAAACCACGGCGTTCAGCAACTTGTTCTTTATAGCTTGCCCACAGTTCATTCAGCCAGGCAATGTTAGCTTCTTTGGCTGCATCAGACATGTCGTTACGGATAAATGGTTCTACAGCAGATTTGTAGGTACCGACACGAAACACATGGGTGCTGACTTTCAGCTTTTCCAGAGCATCTTTGTAGTACATCGGGTAGGTGCCATAACCTTCAAGCAGTACCGCACCCATCGGGCTCAGGTTGATCTCGTCAGCATAGCTGGCAAGGTAGTACTGGTTCTGAGCAAAGAAACCACCATAAGCCAGAACTTTTTTACCTGCGGCTTTGAATTCGCCCAGTGCAGCACCGATGACCTGCATTTTATCAAGAGAAGCACGGCCCATCGAAGACAGATCCAGCACAATCACCTGAATGCGTTTATCACTGGTGGCGTTTTCTATAACACGCAGTACATCTGAAACCAGTACTTCCGGAATTTCTTCCTGACCACCCAGGCCACGGGTGAAGATAACAGACATCGGATCTATCCAGGTTTTTTCTTCAACCAGATCACCGTTAATATTAAGAAGCAGTGCTGCTGATGGTGGCACTTCGACCTTGCCGTCGTCACTGAAGATAGAAATAACGATCAGCGATACCACTACAATAAATAGCAGATTAAGTATTACGGAACGGAAACCTTTGTAAATCTTCCAGATCCCGCGGAAAAACCGCCGGATAATTCCTGCTTTTTTTTCTGTCATGTTAAGTCCTGATTAAACCGCATATAAAAATATACATGGTCCTATGCTAACGAATTTACAGATATGGGGTGGAATGAATTTGTAAGTAAATGTGTAACAAGGCACTGAAAAACTTCCGGGCTTGCTATCGTCGGGCAAAGCAGCTACATTTTAGCGCATTAACAGGTACGACCAGAAGAGGTTCAGGTGGCATACCAACATTTATTACAACCGCTTGATTTGGGCTTCACCCAACTGAGAAACCGGGTCATTATGGGCTCAATGCATACCGGGCTGGAAGAAGAAAAACATGGCTTCACACGATTGGCTGCTTTTTATGCAGAAAGAGCCAAAGGTGGCGTTGGGCTTATTATTACCGGGGGTATTAGTCCGAATTTCAGGGGCAGTCTGATTCCGTTTGGCAGCCAGCTCAGTTTTTGGTGGCAAATAAAAAAACACCAGCAGGTAACTGCAGCAGTACATCAACACGATGCCAAAATCTGCCTGCAGCTATTACATGCTGGTCGTTACGGTTATCATCCGTTCAGTCAGGCACCGAGTAAGATTAAATCTCCTATTACACCTTTTAAACCGTCCGCTATGTCTGGCAGGCAGGTGCGCAGCACTATCCGCGATTTTGCAAATTCTGCCGCGCTGGCTAAAAAAGCAGGTTATGACGGGGTGGAAGTCATGGGATCAGAAGGTTATCTGATCAATCAGTTTATCTGCC
>CAZXTH010000035.1:0-570 GCA_964643585.1 uncultured Pseudoalteromonadaceae bacterium | reverse complement strand
GTAAAGACCAGTGGGGCGGCAGTTTCGAGAATCGCAGCCGCTTTGCCTTAGAAACGGTGAAAGCGGTGCGTGAAGCTTGCGGTAAGGATTTTATTATTATCTACCGGTTATCAATGCTGGATCTGGTGGAGGATGGCAGCAGCTATGAAGAAGTAGTTAGCCTTGCTAAAGCTATACAGCAGGCTGGTGCTACGTTGATCAATACCGGCATTGGCTGGCATGAAGCCAGAGTGCCAACTATAGGTACAATGGTGCCAAGAGCGGCATTCAGTTGGATCACCGAGCGTATCCGTAAAGAAATACAGCTCCCGGTTATAGCCACCAACCGGATTAATGATCCTCAGGTAGCAGAAGATATTCTGGCTAACGAACAGGCAGATTTAGTGTGTATGGCACGGCCGTTTCTGGCTGATCCTGAGTTTGTTAACAAAGCTGCGGCAAATCAGGCTGAACTGATTAATACCTGTATTGCCTGTAATCAAGCCTGTCTTGATCATATTTTCCAGCATAAAAGAGCCAGCTGTCTGGTTAATCCAAGAGCCTGTTACGAGACGGAGCTTAACTTCTTAC
>CAZXTH010000034.1:10601-15863 GCA_964643585.1 uncultured Pseudoalteromonadaceae bacterium | reverse complement strand
TCGGTTCCGCCCGTCCAGGGCTCCAACGGTTAGCTTAAAGTAAGCTGATTCCTGCCTAAGTGAACGGCATTACGCAAAAGCGCAGTTTACATAGAGTAAATGAGCATTTTACTCGCGAAGCTCGCCCTTACGGGCCGTACTAAAGTACGTTCAACCTTTGGTTGTGAACCTGTTTTTAACACAGCAGAGCCGAAACAGGTTCTTACCTGCTGCCAGCAGGAGTTTTTATTCTTCCTGGCAGCAACACTGTCCCATAATGCTTTACGACAGAACGCCTGATAGTCACTGTGATTGTTCCCGTCTGAAGATATAAAACATAATAAAAACTGCTAATATGAGCACCTGTCATGTCAGCCGTAATTAACCATGCCCCCCTCGTCAGTAATTTCAGAAACGACCAGCAGTCCGCAAGCTGCTATTACCACAGGTGCGCCTGTCAGTAACCCGATGCCAATGGCTCTTCCCATCATTCTGGCCGTTGCTGTTGCCCACCTGATTAATGATTTGATTCAGGCCATTTTGCCAGCAATTTACCCGATGATAAAAATAAGCTATGGCTTAACTTTTACCCAAATCGGGTATATCACACTGATTTTTCAGCTGACCGCTTCCGTGCTGCAGCCTGCAATTGGTTTATTTACCGATAAATACCCTAAACCCTGGCTATTACCTTTTGGTATGTTTTGTACTCTGTCAGGTATTATCATGCTGTCTCTTGTCAGCAGTTTTCCAGCCTTGCTGGCAGCCTCAGCTCTGACTGGTCTTGGCTCTGCCACTTTCCACCCTGATGCTTCCAGAATTGCACGGATGGCTTCAGGCGGGCGTTTTGGGTTCGCACAATCGACATTTCAGGTAGGTGGTAATACCGGTACTGCTATCGGCCCTTTACTGGCTGCTGCAGTGGTAGTTAAGTATGGGCTACCGCACGTTGCCTGGTTTGCCCTGTTTGCCGTAGCGGGGTTATTTATCCTTTATCGTGTTAGCCTGTGGTATAGCCTGCATCTGCTGGTTTTCAGTACCAGCCAGCGCAAACAACAGCATCAACCACTTCCCAGAAATACCGTTATTATGGCGCTAAGCGTACTGGCAATGATGGTGTTTTCCAAGTACGTTTATACTGCCAGTCTGACCAATTACTACACCTTTTATCTGATCGAAAAGTTTGATGTAAGCATCGCTTCATCACAACTGTTCCTGTTTGCCTTTCTGGCTGCCGTTGCAGCAGGAACCTTTATCGGTGGCCCCGTGGGTGACAGGATAGGCCGTAAAACGGTTATCTGGTTTTCAATACTGGGGGTTACTCCTTTCACACTAATGTTGCCATACACTGATTTATTCTGGACCTGCACCCTGAGCATTATTATAGGCCTGATTATGTCTTCAGCATTTTCAGCGATTGTGGTTTATGCACAGGAGCTTATTCCCGGAAAGGTAGGATTAATCAGTGGCATATTTTTCGGACTGATGTTTGGCGTCAGCGGCATCGCAGCAGCGCTATTGGGACAGCTGGCAGACTCACGCGGTATTTTCTATGTTTATGAAATCTGTGCTTATCTGCCACTGCTGGGCGTTCTGGCGATCTTCCTCCCTGACACCAGAAAAGCCTCTAGCTAACGGAAATAGCAAAAGGTTTAAGTTGTAAGCTATTTCTCAGATGGCGAACTTAACAAACCCCGCCTGCGGTACCATATTTCCAGCGGAAGTGTCACCAAAGGCGGAATGGCAGCCAGTAGCGCCAGTAATGTATAACCGGTTGACCAGCGTAACCGCCAGGCTGCGACAAGTGACATGGCAGCATAGACAAGAAAGGCGGCGCCATGTAACCGACCAAACCACCACACAAGTACTTCAGTGCTGGCGGTGACATATTTAAAATACATACCGACAAGCAACCCGGCCCAGGTAACTGCTTCAAATAATGCTGCAATACTGAAAATTTTTCCGGTTAAACTGATTTTCTGATTATTCATATCATTATCTTATAGTTAGCCAAAAGCGCCGCCTACACTACCAGTTAACGGAGTGAAAACCTACCCGTTATCAACGGTAATAAATAGCAACAGGCTGGCCTTTGACCTGTTCAATCTGTACCGGCAGATTAAATACCTGTTCCAGAACCTGAGAGGTCATAATGGTTTGCGGCGTACCGTCAAAAATCAGCTGGCCGTCTTTCATTGCCAGAATCCGGTCTGAATACGCTGCGGCAAAATTGATATCATGGATGACAAGCACAACTGTGCGTTTCAGTTCATCAGCGGCTCGTCGAATCCGCTTCATCATAGCAACTGAATGCTGCATATCCAGGTTATTCAGTGGTTCATCCAGTAACACGTAATCGGTCTCCTGGCATAGTACCATCGCGACAAAAGCACGCTGCCGCTGTCCTCCGGAAAGCTGGTCTAAAAAGCGATCCTGCAACGCTTCCAGATCAAGAAAAGCCATTGCCGCATGCACTTTTTCCAGATCCTCAAGTGTCAATCGTCCCTGGGAATAAGGATAACGCCCGAAACTGACGAGATCTCTGACAGTCAGGCGGCTGACAAAATGATTCTCCTGTCGTAATACTGACAGGCGTTTCGCCAACTGGGGCCCCGGTGTCGTCGCAACATTCATACCGTCAACCCGCACAGTACCACTGTCTGCTGGTAGCAAACGGCTGATAAGCGATAGTAAAGTCGATTTTCCGGCACCATTAGGGCCAATAATGGACGTGATACCACCGGCAGGTAAAGTAAAAGAAACTTCTCTGATAACCTGCTTGTTACCGTAAAACTTATTTAACTGGCTGACTTCAATCACAAACGACCCCGTTTCAGCAGCAGAAGTAAAAACAGGCTGCCACCTATAAATTCAATAACTACGGTAAGCGCACCGGCCATACTTAATACATGCTCAAGAATAAGCTGCCCTCCTGCCAGAAAACACACACCCAGCATAGCGGCGGCAGGTAATACAAAACGGTGCTGATAGCTTCCGGCAAGCTGATACGCCAGTATCGCAGCCATAAAGCCAAGAAAGGTTAAAGGCCCGATTAATGCTGTAGAAACAGATACCAATACAGCAATCAGCAACAAAATACTGGTGACAGTTTTCTGGTAATTTAATCCCAGCCCGGTGGCAGCATCACGCCCTAGCGCCAGCACATCAAAGGCATAGCGCATGCGCCAGGCAATAATGCACACAGCTATTACAACCAGAGCGCTGATCATAATCAGCTGCGGGTGTGGTAACGTCAGCCGGGCAAATAAGCGTCCCTGTAAAACATCAAATTCTGTTGGCATCAGCATACGCTGCATCAGATTCGATAAACTGGTAAATAAAATACCAAATACCAGCCCCACCAATAGCAGGCGATGTAAATCGGTATTTGCAGAAAACAGCCAGCGATACAGCAGCACAGCAAAGCCAGTCATAATCAGGCTTTCGCATATAAAACGAATCAGCGGTGAACTGTAGAAACTGTTTTCTGCCCCCATAAAGAAAATTACGGATGTTTGTATCAGCACAAATAACGCTTCAAACCCCATCACTGCAGGTGTAAGGATCCGGTTATTACTGATAGTCTGAAACAGCACAGTAGCCACACCGGCGGCTATACCCACCAGCAGCATAGTTGCCAGCATCCAGCCTCTGCGTGGTAACACGTAATTAATATTACCGGTCAGCTTAACTGTCATAAACAGTATTGCCAGCGCTATCAGTACAATCGTAAGACTGAGCAGACGCTGTGCCGGAGTCAATGCTGCCAGACGCTTTCCTGCCCGCTCTAACGGAATAAATAATGCATTAACGCCGGACATAAAGCTGCTCACGCAAAATAACAAATAAAAACACTACCGCTCCAATAACACCCAGAATACTGCCTGCCGGAATTTCAAACGGGTGCACCAACAAACGCCCGACAAGATCGCAGGACACAACAATGCCACCGCCCAGTAATGCTATCCATGGAATATTTTGTCTGACATTATCGCCCAGAATAAGGCTGACAATATTGGGCACAATAAGCCCCAGAAATGGCAATGCACCAATAACCACCACGACTACCCCGCTGACAATGGCAACAATGCTCATTCCAAGCAGCATCACTTTACGGTAATTAAGACCAAGATTGACGGCAAACTCCCGTCCCATTCCCGCCACCGCAAAGCGATCGGCAACAAAATACGTCAGTAAGGTTAAGGCTCCGACCAGCCATAACAATTCGTACCGGCCTTTCATCACACCGGAAAAATCGCCGCTGGTCCAGGCGGACAGAGATTGTAATAAATCGAAACGCACGGCAATAAACACCGTTACTGCACTAATGACGGCACCCAACATAATGCCGACCAGCGGCACAATTAAGGTTGCCCGTAGTGACAAGCGTTGCAGAATAAGCAAAAACAACCCGGTACCCAATAACGAACACAGGCTGGCAACGCCCATCCTGGCCAGCACCGGGGCTGCAGGCCACAAAATAGTGATAATCAGGATTCCCAGCCCGGCAGACTGAACAGCTCCGGCTGTTGCCGGTTCAACGTAGCGGTTTTGTGTCAGCATTTGCATAATTAAACCGCACACACTCATTGCCATACCACACAGTAATAAAGCAACCGTTCTGGGGATACGGCTCAAGGTCAGCAAGTCCCATGCTGCGGGATCCGCAAGCAATTGCGTGATCCCGATTGAATTACTTCCTACCACTAAACTGGTAAGTGTCAGAAAACTTACCAGCATCAGGGCAAGTACAAACATCACAAACTTCATAAATGCAACTGCTCAACAATGCACTTTTAAATGCTATTCAGCTGCAGACAATGCTTTGGATACATCATCAAGCAATTTGTAATATGTCTGAATACCGCCTGCCAGATACACAGAGGACGAATCCAGATAAATCACTTTGCCACTCTGCATCGCTCTGGTTTTATTCACAATGTCATTATCCAGTACCTGTGCCGCACTATCTGCACCTTTCTGCCCTATTGCGGCATCACGGCTGAGAACAAATAGCCATTCAGGATCAGCTTTCAGCAGAAGCTCAAACGACATAGGGTTACCATGCAAGCCCTGACTTTCAAGCTCCAGAGCCGGCTTGAAGCCAAGCGCATCAAATATAAAACCAAAGCGAGAACCCGGACCATAAGCAGATAAACGCCCGCCAACGACCATAACAACCATTGCTGAACCGGCATTTTGAGCCTGAGCTTTTACCGTAGCAATACGATTATCAAATTCGCTCAATAGTTTTTCCGCACGCGGTACATCGTTATAGATACT
>CAZXTH010000034.1:9976-10591 GCA_964643585.1 uncultured Pseudoalteromonadaceae bacterium | reverse complement strand
CCAGCGTCAGCACCTGCTTATGCAAGCTACCAACAATATCTGATGTATCCAGCGAGAGATCGATGGCAGGAGCAATTTTATTCAGCTCATCAAACGCATCTCTGGCTCGGCCTCCGGCAATAATAAGATCAGGATTTTGTTCGCTGAGTTTTTCAAAGTCCGGTTCAAACAGTGTGCCTGCATTAAAATAATCTGCCGATGCATACTGTTGCATAAACTCAGGGTAAGTCACACTTGACTGAGGCACACCGGCAACCGCAAAGCCAAGCAATGTAAGGCTGTCCAGTGAAGAAGTATCAAATACCACTACTTTTTCAGGGTTTGCAGGTACGGTTGCAACACCACGTACATGCTCTATCTGGCGGATATCCTGAGAAGCTTTCTGCTCTGCAACACCACAAGCAACTAAAGATACGGTGGCAAGCAAGATACCCGCCTGACAAAAACGTTTTATGATTTCAGATTGTTGCATTTGAAGCCTCTTACAGTGAAAAAGATAAGCCGTCTTTTTCAAGACGGCTGCGATAAATATGGCAATGGCGCAATCAGAAACTGGCACTTAACCCCAGCCAGTAACGGCGTCCATCTTCAACATAACCGTATTCTTCAGTGGTA
>CAZXTH010000034.1:3905-9966 GCA_964643585.1 uncultured Pseudoalteromonadaceae bacterium | reverse complement strand
AATTAACACGGGCCCAACTGCTCAGCTTGTCTGACGGCTGCCACTTCACCGAAGTCTGTAGTAAATGGCGGGGCAACTGATTAAGCGGGCTACCTTTGTACTGGCCAGACTTTTGCTCTGAATCGGTAAAGGTATAACTACCGGTTACGGAGACCGTTGCCGAAATGGTTTGTCTGAAACTCAGCTCAACCCCCTGGGTGATAGCATCATCAACGTTTACATAGGTTGTAGGATCAGAGCCAAACTGATTAGGGCCATCAGGACACAAGGTTGCCGGGCACTGTACGCGGGTAATTTTATCTTCAAATTCATTATAGAAAACCGTAATTCCCGCACTGGACCCTTTAGCAAAACTGTATAATAGACCGGCTTCGTAGTTGACGGATTTCTCTGCTTCCAGATCCGGATTACCATACATATTGCCTCCGCGGCTTACCTGCCCCCAGCCATTTACTGTCTGACGCAATGACGGTGCACGGAACCCGGTAGAAATACCGCCTTTAGCGGTTAGTTTCTCGCTCAGCTGCCATACCCCATATAAACGTGGGCTGAAATGATTACCAAAGTTCTCATCATCATCCAGGCGTAATCCCCCGGTTAATGCAAAGGTATCTGTAATACGCCATTCATCTTCAGCAAAAACTGACCACTGATAACGGTCAATATCTGTCAGGCCGGTATCAAGCTGATTACCGGTTTTGTCCGTAAGATCCTGATAGTTATAAGCCACGCCAACTGACAGCGTATGAGAATCAGCAACAGGTGCCACTAAGGTTGACTGGAAATCTGTATTACGGATTGTCATCTCGCGGGTTTTATTGTCGAATTCCTCATGTTTGACATAAGTATCAGACATCCCGAATGCCCAGCGACCTGTATGGGATAGTGAATATTTAGTCGTTTCATATTTGGTTTCGGATGTTGCCGGGCAACCGGTTCGCGGGCAGCTCTCACCTGGTTCAAGTGGCTTAACTGTTTTGCCCAGAGTACTGTCGAACGTCTGATTTGATATACCGACTTCAGCAATAATGTCGTGGTCTTTAGTTGGTGTAAATGCAAAACGACCAGTCAGGTTATCGGCTTTGCGGCCCCGGTAGCCACTGAAAATATCGTCCTCTTTACGCTCGGTAAACTGGCCGTAAAGCTGTATTCCCAGAAGATTTTCAATCATCGGGCCAGTCAGGAAAAAGTTGCCCTGATAAACATTACCAGAGTCAGAATCTTCCTGAATGGTAGTATCCAGACGTAATTCTCCCTGCCAGTTGTCCGGTACTTTGCGGGTAATGATATTAATAACACCGCCAATAGCATCTGAGCCATATAATGACGACATAGGGCCGCGTACCACTTCTATACGTTCTATAGCAGCCAGTGGTGGTGTCCATGCACCTTCTACCCCACCGCTGTCACTGTTAGTACGGGTTTCACGCGATGACTGCCGCTTACCATCTACCAGAATCAACGTATAATCACTGCCCATTCCACGCAGGCTGATATCCTGCCGGTCACCCCCACCGGTAATAATTACTCCCGGCGCATCCAGCATCGCGTCCAGAGCATCGCGGTAAAAACGTTTACTGAGATCATCACGACTGATTACACTGATTGACGCAGGAGCATCTTTCAGCTGTTGCTCGAAACCTGCAGCAGTAACAACGATAACTTCCACATCTTCAGCCAACTCGCTGTTTGCTGCTACCGGTACTGCATAGCATGCAGCAGCCACTGCGCACGCCAGACAACTTTTCGTTACAGACAACATCAATACTCTCCTTATATAGATACAGGCCAGGGTTTATCCTGAAAATTTTCTTAATAATGAATGATTCTTATTTATAAAATGAGGTAAGCTTTGCAGTATCTTCAGCAGGAAAAGTACTGTGATTTTTTCTGGCAGTACCTGCTATACCAGCACCGCAATAAATAACTGCTTGCTGGGAAGTGGTTTCTGACATTTTGCAAATGCAAATCATTTTCAATTGAAAAATTCTAAACCAGTCGTATATCAGGGAAACAGAGAACAGCGCTGCATTTACTTTTAAGAGAGTCTTAACAATGGACAGTACCATCAAGAGCATGATCATTTTCGCAACCACTGTTGAGCGAGGCTCAATGGCAGCGGCAGCTCAGGAGCTTAATATCAGTTCATCTGCGATAAGCCAGCAAATCAGTAAGCTGGAACAGGACATGCAAATTAACCTGCTACACCGCAGCACCCGTAATCTGACACTGACAGAAGCAGGTCATATTTTTTACAACAGCTGTAAGAAAATTATTGAAATGGCTGATCACACCCAGCAGCAGTTGAATGAATTGCGCGAAACGCCATTGGGGGAACTCAGAATTTCAGCGCCGGTAGGTATTGCTGGTAGTGGTCTGCTTAGCGAGCCTTTGAAACAATTGCTACACAGCAATTCTCAACTTAGTGTCAATCTGATGATTCAGGATGGCCCCAATGATATTATTGCCAACCGTATTGATCTCGCCCTTTGTATCGGCCCGCTACCCGACTCAAGCCTGGTTGCGCGCCACCTGGCAGACTGGGATCTGGTGCTTTGCGTTTCACCTGCGTACCTGAGCCAGAATGGCTATGCAGCAGCAAACCAGTTTACTCATCCGCATCAGTTACAGCAGCTGGACTGGCTGGCACATTCTTTCAGCCAGACAGAAGGATTACAGCTGACCAGTCAA
The DNA here is from genome assembly GCA_964643585.1 of uncultured Pseudoalteromonadaceae bacterium. Classification (GTDB taxonomy): domain Bacteria; phylum Pseudomonadota; class Gammaproteobacteria; order Enterobacterales; family Alteromonadaceae; genus Alishewanella. The sequence goes on along the minus strand of CAZXTH010000034.1, from coordinate 7,275 downwards.
AGCGGTGAGCAACATCTGCTTGATTGTAAGAGTAAAATGAAAGTGAACAACATGCAGGGGCTGATTCAGTTTACGCTGGACGGGCTGGGGTTTGCTGCCCTGCCGGAACCGGAAGTCAGGCCGATGATCAAACAGGGCAGCCTCGTTCCTTTGCTACCGGACTGGTATCTGCCTAAATTCAGCGTTTATGCTGTCACTCCGGCACGCGATGCACAACCGGCAAAAGTACGGGCTGCTATTGAAATTTTAAGCCAGCATCTGCGGGAACAAACGCCGCAGGTCTGATGGTGATTTTACCAGCTGGATTGAAAAACTTGCCGTATTGTTTCAGTACGGCCATCAGCATAAGTCAGCTGCAAATCAAGCTGCCATTGCATCTTCGGATCAGAGCAAGCGCCAAGTAACATTACTGTCTGCCATTGCATGTGGTTATCACTTTCAGCTGCAAATGACAGAGGTATCCTGCCCATAAACATTGAGATACCAGTAACATTCCCGGATACCGCTACTAATGGTTCTGCTGAGGTGAATATCAGTGTAAGCGGTGTTTCAACCGGAATGGCTGCAGGCTGTACCAACAGGCTGCCAGGCTCGCCTTCATACAGCAATCGCGTTGATTTATCAGATTTTGCCGATGGCTGACAACCACCAAGCAGCGCAATACATAGTAAAACCGGATAAAATAAGCGCATTAGAACTACACTTTTTATAATTAAAAAAGCCAATTGTACTCTGATGCCTGGCAGATAAGAAGCTACAGCCTGGTTCACAGACAATACCGGGCCATAAATACCGGCAATGGCTAAGTAATAACCTGATAGGCAAGGATCAAATCTGTAATCCGCTTTTCAGAAAATTGGGTTGAGGGGTACCCTGATGATTTGCTGAGCAATAACTTTGTTCCAAATCATAAAACGGGCGGTTTTTCCTATCTTTTTAGAGGTAAAACCCGTATGATTCAGCCCCAAAGTAGCAGTCCCTGTTATAGACTTTATAAGGTTTACAGCAGAGTCTGCTAATAACAAGAAGGGCCACATAAAAGTGGTATTTCAGTAACCAGAACTGCAGCGGAACTCAACATGAGCCAGACAAAACCGTTAAATGTTGAATACAACTATAAGATAGTCCGCCTCTTTGCCATCACAACTGTTCTGTGGGGTATAATTGGCATGACTGTCGGGGTATTGATAGCGGCACAGCTTTATTGGCCGGCATTAAACTTCGATATTCCCTGGCTAACTTATAGTCGTCTTCGTCCTCTTCATACCAATGCCGTAATTTTCGCATTCGGAACCAGCGCCCTGTTCGCCACCAGCTATTACGTAGTACAGCGTACCTGTCAGACAAGACTGTTTGCAGAGAAACTGGCCACGTTTACCTTCTGGGGATGGCAGGCGGTTATTTTATCTGCCGTGATTACTCTGCCTTTGGGTATTCAGTCCAGCAAAGAATATGCTGAACTGGAATGGCCAATTGACATTCTGATCACTATTGTCTGGGTTTCTTACGCCATCGTGTTCTTCGGCACCCTGGTTAAACGTAAAGTCAGCCATATCTATGTTGCTAACTGGTTCTACGGTGGTTTCATCGTTACTGTTGCGGCTTTGCATATTGTTAATAGCATGGCTATCCCGGTAAACTTCTTTAAGTCTTACTCTATCTATGCCGGAGCTGTTGATGCGATGGTACAGTGGTGGTACGGACACAATGCTGTAGGCTTCCTGCTGACAGCCGGTTTCCTGGGGATGATGTACTATTTCGTTCCAAAACAGGCTGGCCGTCCGGTTTATTCCTACCGCTTGTCTGTTGTGCATTTCTGGGCACTGATTGCTCTGTATATCTGGGCCGGTCCTCACCACTTACACTACACTGCCCTGCCAGACTGGACTCAGTCACTGGGTATGGTGATGTCAATCGTCCTGTTTGCTCCGTCATGGGGTGGCATGATCAACGGTATCATGACCCTGTCAGGCGCCTGGCATAAACTGAACACCGACCCTATTCTGCGTTTCCTGATTGTTTCGCTGTCTTTCTACGGGATGTCTACCTTCGAAGGCCCGATGATGGCAATCAAATCTGTTAATGCCTTATCACACTACACTGACTGGACTGTCGGCCATGTTCACTCTGGTGCACTAGGCTGGGTAGCAATGATTTCTATCGGTGCGATGTATCACCTGATCCCAGTAGTATTTAACACGACTATCTACAGTGTGAAGCTGATTAACTCTCACTTCTGGCTGCATACAATCGGCGTGGTACTGTACATCGTTGCAATGTGGATCTCGGGTATTACTCAGGGCATGATGTGGCGTGCAGTTAACACTGACGGTACTCTGACTTACAGCTTCGTGCAGAGTCTGGAAGCCTCTATGCCATTCTATCTGATGCGCTTTATCGGTGGTTGTTTCGTTGTCGCAGGTATGTTGCTGATGGCCTACAACATCTATAAAACAGTACGGGGTTCTCAGCCAGCAGAACGTCCGGTTGCAGCGGTTGCGTAAGAGGTAAGCCATGTCTAAGAATCATCACGAAAAAGTTGAAAAAAGTGTCAGCTTACTGGGTATTTTTACCATCATTGCCATCAGCTTTGGTACCTTGGTACAAATCACCCCACTGCTGTTCCTTGATGAAACTACCCAACCGGTAGACGGCTTAAAGCCATATACCGCGTTACAGCTGGAAGGTCGTGACATCTATATCCGCGAAGGCTGTGTAAACTGCCATAGCCAGATGATCCGTCCATTCCGTGCTGAAGTTGAGCGTTATGGTCATTACTCTGTTGCAGGTGAAAGCGTATGGGATCACCCTTTCCTGTGGGGTTCCAAACGTACTGGTCCTGATTTGGCCCGTGTTGGCGGACGTTACAGCGATGCGTGGCACCATGCTCACTTGATGGACCCGCGCTCAGTAGTACCGCAATCTAACATGCCTGCGTTCCCTTGGTTGGATAGCAATGTGCTGGATGGTAAATACACGACGAAGAAGCTGGAAGTAATGCGGACTCTTGGTGTGCCATATACCGATGAAGATATCGCCGGTGCAGTTGAAGCCGTTCAGGGTAAAACAGAAATGGATGCCCTGATCGCTTACCTGCAATCTCTTGGCACAGCATTGAAGTAACCGCTATGGAATACTCAACCATTCACAGTATATTTACCGTGATTTTGTTTGTGGGATTTATTGGTCTTCTTATCTGGGCTTACAGTAAAAAGCGTAAGCCCGAGTTTGACGATGCAGCAAATCTAGTGTTTGACGACGAGAAAAAACCACAACAAAAATCAGCTAAGGAGTCAGATCATGAGTAGCTTTTGGAGTGCTTGGATCATTTTGTTAACTTTTCCGGTTCTGGTTGGCTGTTTTATCATTC
>CAZXTH010000034.1:0-3895 GCA_964643585.1 uncultured Pseudoalteromonadaceae bacterium | reverse complement strand
TGGAACCCGAAAAACTACGTCGGTGTACCGGAAGACAAAACTACCGGCCACGAGTACGACGGTATTTCTGAAATAAACAACCCGCTGCCAAAATGGTGGTCATATATGTTCTATGCCACATTGGCATGGTCTGTATTTTACCTGGCTGCCTACCCTGGTCTGGGTAATTACAAAGGCTTCCTGCAATGGACCAGCTCCAACCAGGGGATTAAAAACCTGGCAGAGTCCAAAGCAGCAGTAGAAAAAGCTCAGGAAGAAGGCCGTTATGTACAGCTGGATGTTGAAAATCTGCATGCTAAAGAAAAGTATGACCCGATTTTCCAGCAGTATGTAAAGCGTGATATCGTAGACTTAGCTTACGACCCGGAAGCCATCCAGATCGGACGCCGTCTGTTCCTGCAAAACTGTGCCCTGTGTCACGGTTCAGCAGCACGCGGTCAAACTGGTTACCCAGATCTGACAGATAATGACTGGTTATACGGCGGTACACCTGACAAAATCAAAGAAACCATTCTGCATGGCCGTAAAGCTGCTATGCCAGGCTGGATTGATGCGTTGGGTGAACAAGGCGTTAAAGAAATGACTGCCTATGTACTGAGCCTGTCAGGCCGTAAAGTAAACGAACAGGAAGCGGCTGCTGGTCAGGCTAACTTTGGAATGTGTGCGGCCTGTCACGGCGCAGACGGCAAAGGCAGTCTGGCACATAACCTGCCGTTCGGTGCTCCTGACCTGACAGACAACATCTGGTTATATGGTGGCTCAGCAACAGCAGTAGCAGAAAGTATCCGTACTGGCCGTGCAGGTGAAATGCCAGCCTTTAAAAATACTTTAGGCGAGGACAAGGTTCACATTCTGGCTGCATACGTGTACCAGCTGTCTAATCCGGAAAAGAAATAACAGACAACTGTTGTCTGAACACAACTGACATTAAGCCCCGGAAAGGGGCTTAATGCTATTAAGAGGTTATAACATGCAAACAGATATCAAACCCTGGTACAAACAGCTCTGGCCATGGATTCTGATAGCAATTCCTGTTGCTACCTTTCTTAAAGCAATACATACCGTCATTGTTATGAACAAACACCAACCGGATATGGTTATTGACGATTATTATTCTGAAGGGAAAGCGATTAACTTCCAGCTTGGCAAATACCGCGAAGCAGCCCTGCGTAATCTGGATGCCAGAATGCTGGTTGCAGGCAACAAAGCGATTATCCGTTTCACGCAAAACACTCATCTTGGTGACAGTATCCATCTGGACTTTTATCATCCTACAATCGCAGCCCACGATTTTGCTCTTGATGCAGAACGCAGCGGAGAGTTGATGTATGTTGCTACCCTGCCCTCTACTCCTGTTGGAAAATGGCAGTTAATCGTTTCTGACAATAGTAACGAATGGAAATTACGCGCTACCTTCACCCTGCCGGCAGAAGGTGAGATCAAACTGGGTTACTGAGCAGGATAATACCTTTGCAAGCAATGCAGTGCTTTCATTGCCACGAACCGGTACTGACCGGTAATACTTTTCAACGCGAAATAGATGGGCAACCCAGCATTTTCTGTTGTGCCGGTTGCCTGGCTGTAGCAGATACCATCATAGAGAATGGGCTGGGTGACTATTATCGCTTCAGGACATCAGCAGCTGGTAAAGTCAATGCAATGCCAGAAGAGCTGGCTGCCGAACTAGCCAGCTACGATACCCCGGACGTTCTTGCCGACATCAGCTCCCAGCATGGAGAGTTGACAGAAATAGAACTTTCGGTTAGTGGCATGAGCTGCGCAGCCTGTGCCTGGCTGATTGAAAAACAACTGAAAAAATTGCCTGCCGTTAAGCAGGTTACTGTTAATTCAGGTACTCAGCGTTGTTTCCTTCGTTGGCAATCTGAAGAATTACCCTTAAGCCAGCTGATTGGCAGTATTGCCCGGCTTGGTTACCAGGCCAGCCCTTTTGTAGCGGATCAGGAAGAACAAACATTTAAAACAGAACTGAACCGTTACCTGAAACGGCTGGCAGTTTCAGGCATTATGACCATGCAGGTCATGATGCTGGCTGTTGGGCTATATTTTGGCGAATACACAGGTATTGATGCATCACATCAGGGTTATCTCCGCTGGATCAGCATGTTACTAACTCTGCCTGTTGTGCTTTATGCTGCCAAACCTTTTGCTACCAGCGCATGGCGCGGACTCAAATCACGCCAGTTGAATATGGATGTGCCTGTTACTCTGGCAATTTACTACACCTTTATAGCCTCAGCTTATGCTACAGCTGCCGATACCGGCGAAGTCTATTTTGAATCAGTTTGTATGTTTACTTTTCTGTTGCAGCTGGGGAAATTCTTTGAATTCAGAGCCAGAAGCCAGGCTCGGGATGCCACCAGTAATCTGCTGAAAATTATGCCGGTCAGTGCCACTTTGCTACAAGGTGAGCAACAAGAAACGGTTTCTGCCCGCCGCCTTAAAGCTGGCGATTTAATTATTGTAAAACCGGGAGAAACACTGGCAGCAGATGGTGTCGTTATCAGTGGCAACAGCTCTGCTGACGAATCGATGCTTACCGGTGAATATCGCCCTGTCAGCAAAAAGGCAGGCGATCTGGTACTGGCTGGCAGTATCAACCATGACGGTATATTACAGGTACAGGTAAGTCAGTCACTGGCGACATCTCGTCTGGGTCAGATTATCCAGTTACAACAGCAAACCTTTAACCAGAAACCACGTTTAGTTGAAAAAACGGACCGGATGGCCCGTTTCTTTGTAGAACGCCTGTTGGTTATTGCTGCTGCGACTTTTCTTGTGTGGTATTTCTGGATAGATGCCGACCGTGCATTCTGGGTTACCTTATCCGTGCTGGTCGCAACCTGTCCTTGTGCGCTCAGCCTGGCCATTCCAACCGCAATTACCTGTTCACTGGCTAACCTGAACCGTAAAGGTATCCTGATTAAAAACACCAAAGTGCTGGAGACTATTCCCAGGCTCAGCCATATCATATTTGATAAAACCGGCACCCTCACCCAAGGGCATTTTTCAGTCAGGCAAGTCAGTTTAGCAACATCAGAATTTACAGAAACCGACATTCTGAACCTGCTGGCCAATCTTGAAAAGTGGTCAGAACACCCGATAGCCCGGGCATTTTTACCTTACATGACCACTCAACTACCGCTGGAAGATGTAGAAGTCAGCATAGGTAAAGGCATTAGCGCTCGTTACAAACAGCAATTACTGAAAGCAGGAAGCCGCCGCTTCTGTGGTGTCAGCGAAACAACCGAACAGGCTATGGTTTACCTGACACTGGATGAGCAGTTGCTGGCAACCGTTCAGCTTACAGATGCGCTGCGGCCAGAGATTCCGTCACTGGTTTCTCACCTGAAACAGCAAGGTTATACCCTTGGTATGCTGACTGGCGACAGCTCTTCTCAGGCAGATGAACTGCAACAGCAACTACAGCTCGACTTTATGGTAAAAGGTTGTTCGCCGGAAGATAAAGTCACTGAAATTCAGAAACTGGTAAACAGTGATCATAAAGTTCTGATGCTTGGCGATGGTATTAATGACAGCCCCGGTTTTCATGCTGCACATATCTCGGTTGCTCTTCAATCCGGTACTGACCTGTCCAAAAATCAGGCCGATGTTGTACTGCTGCAAAATGATCTTGGCTTGCTGGGTAAGCTGCTGGATGGTGGCAAAGCAACAGAAAAAGGGATCAGACAAAATCTGTGGTGGACTATTGGTTATAATCTGACTATCGTGCCGTTGGCTGTAGCAGGTTTTGTATCGCCTTATATTGCCGTTATCGGTATGTCGTTCAGCTCATTGCTGGTGGTATCTAACTCACTCAGGTTATTGAAAAAATGAGTATCATTTATGTGCTGATCCCCATCGCTATCCTGTTTGT
>CAZXTH010000033.1:0-15970 GCA_964643585.1 uncultured Pseudoalteromonadaceae bacterium | reverse complement strand
TCTTTAACCCTATCGCCAGCGGTACTGAAGAGAAACTGCGTCTGGACCTGTCTCGCGTTGACCACTGGGTATCCCAGGGTGCTTCATTAAGCGAGCGCGTGGCTAACCTGGTAAAAGAAGCTAAGAAAGCTGCGGCTTAATTGGCTTAACGTAACAAACAGTGTGGGGTATTCGGCTTGAATTCGGAAGACATTGTTGTTCTGGGTAAATTTGGTGCAGTGTATGGCATCAATGGCTGGCTGAAGGTTAATTCCTATACTGATATCCCAGAAGGGATTTTTGATTATACACCCTGGGTTATCTGTTTTCAGGGTAACTGGCAACAAGTGCAGATTTCCAGCTGGAAGCGTCATAGTAATGGCCTTATCGTTAAGCTGGAGCAGGTAAATGATCGCGATCTGGCGCAGCGTTATGTTAATGCTGACATCGGAGTAGCTGCTGAGGAGTTACCAGAACTCGGCGACGGCGACTTCTACTGGCGTGACCTTATTGGTCTGGCAGTAGTTAATGAGCAGGGCTACAACCTCGGTGAAGTGATTGACCTGATGGAAACCGGCTCGAACGACGTATTAGTCGTTAAAGCTAACCGGACTGATGCATTTGGTAAGAAAGAGCGTCTGCTGCCTTTTTTAACCGATTCGGTTATTAAAAAGGTGGATCTGGCGCAGCGTTGTATCTCAGTAGACTGGGACCCGGCGTTTTAATGCCTGAGCAACAAACGTTGTGGGTGGGAGTAATTTCTCTGTTCCCCGATATGTTTCAGGCAATAACGCAATACGGAGTCACGGGCCGTGCTGTGAGGCAGGGAATTGTACAGCTTGAATGCTGGAATCCGCGGGATTTTACCACGGACAAGCACCGAACTGTAGATGACCGGCCCTATGGAGGCGGACCGGGTATGCTGATGATGGTACAGCCACTGACTGATGCTATTCGTGCGGCTAAACAGGCTGCAGGAGGCAAAGTTCACACGGTTTATCTTTCGCCTCAGGGCAGGAAGCTTGATCAGCGTGGTGTGGCAGAACTGGCAACGCATTCTAAACTGCTACTGGTAGCAGGCCGTTACGAAGGAATAGATGAACGCGTAATTGAAACAGAGATTGATGAAGAATGGTCAATCGGAGATTACGTGCTGAGTGGAGGCGAGTTGCCGGCGATGGTACTGATTGACGCAGTATCGCGCTTAGTTCCGGGCGTACTGGGACACGACTTGTCAGCAGAACAGGACTCTTTTGCCGAAGGGTTATTGGATTGCCCACATTACACCAGACCAGAAGTGTTGGCAGATAAACAGGTTCCATCAGTTTTACTGAGCGGTAACCATGAAAATATAAGACGCTGGCGTTTGAAACAGGCTCTGGGAAGGACCTGGTTAAGACGGCCGGATATGTTAAATTCCCTGGCTCTGACTGAGGAGCAACGTCGGTTACTGGCTGAGTTTCAGCTTGAGTATCAGACGGGGCAGCAAGAAGACAGTTAACTCCAGGTAAAGTGAGATTGTTATGAGCAAAATCAGCCAAAACATCATCAAACAACTTGAACAGGAACAGCTGAAACAAGACGTTCCTGCATTCGCTCCAGGTGACACTGTAGTGGTTCAGGTTAAAGTAAAAGAAGGCGACAAGTCACGTTTACAGGCTTACGAAGGCGTTGTTATTGCTAAGCGTAACCGTGGTCTGCATTCTTCTTTCACTGTACGTAAAATCTCTAATGGCGAAGGTGTTGAGCGTGTATTCCAGACGCACAGCCCGCTGGTAGACAGCATCACAGTTAAACGTCGTGGTGCAGTACGCCGTGCTAAGCTTTACTATCTACGCGATCGTTCAGGTAAATCAGCGCGTATCCGCGAAAAGCTTAACTAAGCTGTATTCTCAGGCCGACTTATGTCGGCCTTTTTTCTTTATATGCCTGTTGAAAAACAATCTCCGCCATTACCTGAACCTGTCCTCAATTTATTGCAGGGGCAGCTTGAGATAATATTACTGCAGCTTCCTGCTGAAGCCTCAGAACAACAGCTATTGCAACGGCTTGGGCTGAAGTTACAAGCTATACCTGATGAACCTGCTGATTTTATGCTGTTTCGACAGCACTTTATTCTTTATCACCTGTTGTATCGTATTCAGCATCAATGGCAGATACAGCAATCAGGCTGGCTGGAAATCGGATTGGCAAAAACCATTGTTAGTACCTGGACCACGGCAGATTCTCCACGCCAACCGGACGAGAAAGCAGCTTACTACCTGAATTGGCAGCATTACTACCAGATGACACCTGCAGCTCTTTCTGAACAGCTTCAGCAATTCTGGCAGGATTATATTAGCCAGTTGCCACAGCAAACCATCCAATACACCACAGAACAGGCACTAAGCCAGATCTCATTGCCTCAATGGCCATGCACAGTAACAGAACTGAAAAAAGCCTATCGGCAACAGGCTTTGGCCTGCCACCCTGACCGTGGAGGCAATCCTGAACTCTTTCGTCAGCTTAACTTTGCCTACCGCTATTTGCTGCAGACACTCCAGAGATAAAAAGAGCTGCTTTTTCTATATTGCTGTAACAGCATAAGAATTATGTTTATGCTTTTTTTGTAATTATTTTTGTACGTTTATATTCTCCTGCCTATGGGGGATGCATGCTTATTTCTGCATAAATTAAGGGTTGACTTGTTTGGTGTCGCTCAGTACCATGCATTTCGTAATTAAATTAATACGTGTTGTAATTAAAAGTTTACGCTTGAATGTCTGACCACCCGTTTATGCGTTTTTGCCTATGCTTTAAAACCTGCAACACCACCTGAGAGTGTGGAGCCTGCAATGAGTGAGATAGTTGATGATTTAAGAATAGTGTCGGAGAAGCCATTAAGCTCTCCGGCAGTATTAAAAAAAGCCCTGCCTTTATCTGACGAAGGGGCTCGTTTTATTCAGCGGGCACGCGCTGATATTGCCAATATTATTCATGGCCGGGATAAACGTTTATTGGTAGTGACGGGACCTTGTTCAATTCATGATCCTGTAGCTGCTATAGAGTTTGCTGGTCGTTTAAAAGCATTGCAGCAACAATATCAGGACAGCCTGTACATTGTGATGCGGGTTTATTTTGAAAAACCGCGCACAACTGTTGGCTGGAAAGGTTTTATTAATGATCCGCATCTTGACGACTCTTTCGACCTTGAAACCGGACTGACCTGGGGACGCCAGCTACTATTGAAAATGGTTGATTTGGAATTACCGGTTGCGACTGAAGCCCTTGACCCGATCAGCCCGCAGTATCTCTCTGATTTGATTTCGTGGTCTGCAATAGGTGCCCGCACGGTAGAATCACAGACACATCGTGAGATGGCCAGTGGTTTGTCTATGCCGGTTGGTTTTAAAAATGGTACTGATGGTAATCTGAGTATTGCGCTTAACGCTTTACAATCAGCTGCCAGTCCACATAGCTTTTTTGGAATAAATCAGCGTGGTGAAGTGAGCCTGGTACAAACCGCAGGTAACCCGGACGGGCATATTATTCTGCGTGGTGGTGCAAAACCCAATTATGATACTGACAGTATTAATACTGCTGTAGCAGCACTGGAAAAGCTTAAATTACCACGGGCAATAGTGGTTGATTGCAGCCATGGTAACTCTAATAAAGATCATAACCGGCAGGGTATCGTTGCTGAAGAAGTACTGCGCCAGCGTCTGGCCGGAAATGATGCCATTATTGGCATTATGCTGGAAAGTCATCTGTTTGCCGGTCGGCAGGATATTATTAATGGCAGGGCTGAAAAGTATGGTGTTTCAGTTACCGATGCCTGTATCAACTGGGACACCAACGCCGAGATCCTGGCAAAACTGCATCAGCAGATGCAGCCACTGGTTGTTGTGGCGGCCTGATAATGACTAATCAGGCTCAGCAGGCTTTATTGCCATTAAGACAGAAAATCGATCAACTGGATACTGAGCTTGTCCGGTTACTGGCTGAGCGGGCGAAAGTGACCGCTCAGGTAGGTCTGGTTAAGCAGCAATATGCATTGCCGGTATATGTACCTGAGCGGGAGCAAGCTTTACTGCAAGCCCGCAGGCAACAAGCTCAGGCACAGCAATTATCACCTGAACTGGTAGAGGATGTGTTGCGCCGTATTATGCGTGAATCTTACCAGACTCAGGAAGCCGGTTTTGTTTGTTGCCGGCAAGGTAGCGGTAAAGTCGTGGTTGTCGGGGGCGCAGGGGCATTGGGTAGCCGTTTTGCCAGCTTGTTCCGCCGCTCAGGCTATCATGTTGAATTACTGGAAGCCGATGACTGGCCTCAGGCCGATACATTATGCCGTGATGCGGCATTAGTACTGGTTGCTGTGCCGATAACTCTGACGGAGAAAGTGATTCATCAGCTTCCGGTTTTGCCACCAGACTGTGTACTGGCTGATATTACCAGCGTGAAAGCCGGGCCATTGGCTGCGATGCAGGAGAAACATCAGGGGCCTGTAGTTGGGTTGCATCCTATGTTTGGCCCAGATATCAGCCACCTGGTAAAACAGCTGGTAGTAGTATGTGCTGGCCGGCAGCAGGAAGGGTATGACTGGTTGTTGCAGCAGTTAAAAGTATGGGGTGCAGAGTTGGTTAGTCAGGATGCTCAGGAGCATGACCAGCGAATGCAGTTTATTCAGGGCATGCGCCATTTTACATCGCTGGTGTATGGTGTTCATCTGGCAGAAGAGCAGGCTGATTTGCAAGGTTTACTGGCTTTGAGTTCTCCGATTTATCGCTTGGAACTGGCGATGATTGGACGCCTGTTTGCCCAGAATGCGGAGCTTTATGCTGATATCATGTTATCTTCTCAGGGAACCGCTGGCTTGCTGCAGCGTTATCTGGAACGGTTTGAACAAGTACTGAAACAGGTTCAGGCCGGCGATAAAACAGCATTGATGGCTGATTTTCAGAAAGGTAAAGATTTCTTTGGGGAGCTGGCTGGTCAGTTTCTGACTGAAAGCAGGCAGTTGTTGCAAAAAGCAACGGATGGTCGTGGCTAATAGGTAACGGTTACCAGAATGCTGTCACTGTAGGAGCCTGTACGAACGTTCTGGTTTGCCGGGATTCTGCCGTAAATTGTATAAGTTCTGGTTAGTGGTGTCAGGCTTAGCAAATAACCGTCAGTAATTGTCTGGGTACCACCGGTACCATTGCCCAGAATAATGGTCCGGGAAGCATCTTTATACAAATTATAATTTAATGTATTAACCGGCCCCAGTAGCCTTCTGTTGGTATAAGTGCCTGAGCCTCCGGTATTAAAGCTGATTTCATAGCTTACTAGCAAGCCGACAAGACCAAGCAGGCTGCATTGCACCTGTATTGTTCCGGTGCGTTCGTGATTGGTGCTGCTAAGTGGCCGGTACTGGCCAAATTGTAAACCTGTAGTGGACACCGTGCAGTTATATGCTGCAAGGACAGAGAATGGAAACAACGCTGCAAAGATTAGCAGTATTCTGAATATTCTCATGGAGTTTCTCCGTAACAGGTCAGAATACCAAGATCGGGTTGTAAGTCGTTTGTACCCGGATATTCAAACATGGCATGGCAGCTACCATTATTCCATGTCACGCTCAGGTGATTATATGTGCTTAGCTCTTCAAGATAGGCTTTGCCACCTGAGGCTACCGGGTATCTTTCCTGACGCTGATTAACCTGAACCATTGCCCCCGCAGGTACTGCTGCGCCATCGTTCAACCTTAAATACACCACGGCAGTAAGGCTGGTTTTCAATTCAAAATCGGCAATAGCTCCGGCTCTGATTGCCGGTGAAACTGTCATATGCAATTGACTGACAGAAGTATTTACCGGTAAGTCAGAATGCTCTATCGACAGGAAGTTTTCGTCATACGGCATTAAGTCAGTGATGAGAGCTTTGCCTGAGCTATTGGTTTTGGTGACGGGTTGGTTTTCTCTTAAAACCGTTACTCCGGCTTTAGTCCCGGTTTTTACCAGAGCAAAGCTACCGTAGTTTTTACGGGCGAGATGAATGCTGTTATCAATGTAGATCAGGCTGCCATTTGCAGCCAGACGTACGCCTTGAGCACCATTTACAGAAGAAATGCCTACATTGTATAAACCGGTTGCAGTTTGCATCAGCAGTTCACCATTAAGCCATTTCTGTTCTGAATCTTCCGCAAGTAACTGGTAACCAATGCCGTTACCTGCAGGCAGGTTACGCTGTGCCTGTAATTGTTTGCGGGATTTTTCTCTTTCAGATACAAAGCTTAGCTGACCACTACGGCGTTTCTGAAAATATTTGGATAGTGTGATACCTACGGTATAGTCTTTTTGCTGATTAAGAGTATGGCTGGCAGAGGTAATAAATGTCAGTGAATCTGACAATCGCCGCTGAAAATGAACAGATAACAGATTAAATGTGGAGGCATGCCATTGCTGTCGATGAATAAATCCAGCACTGATACTACTATCGTCATAAACCGGCATACTGATACTGAAACCAACATCATTGCGTTTTCGTGGAAGATAATCTGGTTGGCCAAGAGAGAGGTAAGATTTGCTGGCATAACTCAGATTAAAACCAAAACTCAGGCCATAGCTTTGTCTTGAAAAGCGTTGTTCTGCCATAAAGCCATATTTTCCAAGATGCCGGCTGGCAACCAGTGAGGTATCTGCAATACCATACTCTCTGAGCAGATAACTATTACTTAGCCCGAGAGTAAATAAATCAGACTGTAATTCTGAGCGAATTTCCGATGTTAAACGTGATGTCAGGCCTTTCCGGTATGTGCCAGCTATGAATGCCTTGCCGTAGCGGTTGTTTTTCACCGCGTAATCTTCCCTGATAAAACCGGTTTCTACAGAATAGTTGTGCAAGCCCTCCTGCAGCAAAGTATTAGAAATATAAAATGGCTGGCTTATAACAGATGTTCTGCCCATTACATCCCTGATATGCAGTAATAGCTCACCATTACCGCTTATCACAGGTAATTGGTTCAGTTCAAAAGGGCCGGCAGGAACATTCCCCTGATACTGAATAATGTTATCAATCATTACATCTACTGTTGATGGCAAATTGGTTTGTCCAAAAACAGATGGTAGCGGGAAAGGAATAAAGCGGGGATCAAGGCTGAAATCTGTCCCATATCGGATACCTGCAAAACGCATCAGGTTACCCCAGCTCCCAGGATGATTCAGAGTATCTCCCATATAAAATCGGGTGCGCTGCTGCGGCGAGTCAATAATCAATGTTGACTCGAGCCTTAACAAGTCTTCCTCAGAATGTGCTGACAGCATAAAGTTATTGCTGAAGTTCAGCGTTCCTCTGAAAAATGTGGTGTCTAACAAAGCAGAGTTGATTGTCATCCCTTCAGAGCGTTGCGTCTGCAAGTCATAATTCATGAAAAAGCCAGTTGCCAGATCCGGCTGGATAGCGTTTATTTGCGCAGGAGTTGCCCGGTGTAATAAAAACGCATTAGGTTCAGCAGTAATCAGAACCTGCTGTAAGTGACTATTAACCTGGTAATTGATGCCTGGAAGCAAATCCAGCGAATAAAGATCCTGACCATCAATGTTTCTTCTGGCGGTGGATGCTTGAGTAAGCCGTAATCGCTGCAGATCCTGCTGTTGCATATATAACTGTCCGTCTGTCAGCAGAACCAGTACCGGTTCCTGGTAAGCTGTGCCATTAAGCCCCAGTGTCAGCCATTGCCATTGTTGCTCTTCTGCCTGAATACTCCCTGCATATATCCATAGTGTTAATGCCACTATTATATGCCTGAGCATGAGCTACTTTCCCTGTATGTTCAGAGAGATACGCTCCCGGATGCCGGCTATCTGGATTTCAAATGTCAGTTGATTTTCTGCTGGAGATACAGGCGTCAGCCAGCGTTGATATTCCCCTGGGAAAATACGCTGATGTGAGCGGTACTCTAACTCCTGAGCAGGTACCTGTTTTCTGGTTTGCGGATTAATGATCATAAGCTCTTCAATCTGAACATGACTATTGCCATTATTGTGAAGATGGAGCTCGACCTTGTCCTTTAACGCAATGGCTTGCCACTGAAGTTTGGCGACGATGCCGTTTTTTGGTTGTATAAATACGGGAATTGCCAGCCGCATTAACAGATTCAGGTTGTTAGGTTGCTGTGTTTGTTCGTCTGTAACTTCAGTGATAAAAATCCGGTATCTTTGTTCTGTTTCAGTAATGGTCAGTTTATTTAGGCCTACCCGGATAATCTGAACAGCCCCAGGTTCAACTTTGAACACAGGTGGGTTTGTCAGCAAATCCCGGCTGGGTGAATATTGATCCTCACCATTTATTCTTTGCCATGAAACGACTTCTACTTCAAATAGCCTGGAATTAGGTGCTTTATTTGTGAAGGTTACAGCTGCACTGGGAATGTTTGCTGATAGCTCAACCCTGATAGGAGAGATATCAAAAGCCTGATTACTATTTACATGGGTAGAAAAAAACAGGACGAAAAGCAGCAAAAACTGCTGCCATTCCGGAAAACGTGCCATTCTGTTTCCTCAATAAGTGATTGTGACAGTAATGGTGTCCTGATAGGTTCCTAAACCCACATTCTGAGAGGGAGCAATACGCCCATAAACAGTGTATTGCTGGTTGATGCCGTTACCTACAGCATTGATTGCTCCGGAAGGAACAGAGTTACCCCATGTCACTGTGCGGTTTGCATCGTTATAAAGCTGGTAATTCAGCTGTTCAGTATTGGCATGCATATAGCGGGATGAGGTGTTTGCCGAGCCGCCGCCATCCAGCCCGATAGTATAGCTGGTGGCGCTGGTACAGCGTACTGTAATAACAGAAGTCGCATCTGTCGGGGTACTTACAGTGATGCGGTACAAACCAAACTGCATATTAGTTGCTGTGACAGCACAATCATTCTGCACTTCAGCATTAACGGTAAATGTTGTACTGACGGTAGCAGCGTTTACAGCAAGGCATAAAGAGGATGCGGCAATTGCAATAAAGACAGTTTTTAAAGCCATGATGTCAATCCTTAACAGGCTTAAATATTGCTTTATGGATAGACGGTACAAATAAATAAAGGAAGGTGTATGAATGCAGAAAATCGTAATATCAGCAAATTATCATGTAACGATCGAAAATCCCGTTGTTCCTGATTGCTGGGCAGCTTAATTACCATAAAATAGCTTGATTGCGTTGCCTTTGTATAGTCAAAAGACAACAGAAAAGAATGTTGCTGATGTTATTAACAGGGAAAACTGAGCCTGTTCAGCATCGGGATGGGGCTTAAATATTGTGTGGCAGATTACCTGAAGCATCGCATTATTTTTTAGAGCGATGCTCAGGAGTATCTACCTGTTTATTCTGCCAGATTTAATAATCAGGCTTTATCTAACTGGTAAAAATCATAAATTTGCTGCCATGCTTCTTCCGGGGTATCTGCAAATTGAATCAGCTGTAGATCTTCCGGGCTTATCAACCCTTCTTCTGCCAGTAATTCCAGATTAAGCAGCTTATCCCAGAATGCTTTATCGTAAAGAATAACGGGCACACGTTCTGATTTGCGGGTTTGAATCAGCGTCAGAGTTTCAAACAATTCGTCCAGTGTGCCAAAACCACCCGGAAATGCCACCAGTGCTCTTGCTCTTTGCAGGAAGTGCATTTTTCTGATAGCAAAATAATGAAACTGGAAGCAAAACTCCGGTGTTATATAAGGGTTTGGATGTTGCTCTTTGGGTAATACGATATTCAAACCGATACTCTCTCCGCCAGCAACCAGTGCTCCACGGTTAGCTGCCTCCATAATGCCAGGGCCCCCACCGCTGATAATTGTCATGGCACACTCCGGGCGCTGGATGCTGTGGCGGGTAACCAGCTCTGAGAAATATTGGGCAGCATCATAATATTGGCTGTTTTTTAGCTGGCGCTTTGCCAGTTTTAACTGTTGCTGGCAGGTAATATCTTCAGGTGTCTGCTGTAATGCCTGTTCGGCTTGAGTCAGTAACAGCTGTGCCTGTTCAGGTGCAAGAAAGCGGGCACTGCCAAAAACAACCACAGTGGCATGGATATTATGCTGCTCCAGCACTAACTGAGGTTTCAGGTATTCCAGTTGCAGCCTTACCGGACGTAGTTCGTCCTGCATCAGAAATTCAGCGTCATCAAATGCCAGACGGTAAGCACTATGGCTCTGAAGTTTTTCTACTGCTTCCAGCGATTGCCTGGCAGAAACCAGGTGGCGTTGATAAAGTTGATTATGATCTGACATCTATACTCCTTTTTTGGCAGTGTTTTGCCGCACTGTATAAATATGACGTTTTTGTGACAATAAGCCGTGCGGCTTTGTTTGATATAGCTTAATCTTCTGTCTCTTGGTTTGCGATATAAACATTAGTGTGTGTTGGCATGCCAACACGCACTTAGGCTCATAAAGGAAAAATATGTGGTCTGACAGTCTTATGGTGTTTGGTGCTATCGGGTTAATTTTGCTCGGTATGGACTGGATTAGTACAGGGCTGAAAACAGCTGCCGGTCCCGGTTTGCTGCATTATTTGCAACGCTGGACAGCTAAGCCGTGGCAAGGGCTTACTGTTGGGGTTGTTTCGACTGTTGCTGTGCAATCATCAACAGTAACAACTGTTGCAATGATTAGTTTTGTTAATGCAGGCATTCTGTCATTGCTGCATGCGGCTTATGTTATTTATGGCAGCAATATTGGTACTTCAGTTACCGGCTGGTTTGTGGCGTTAATAGGCTTGCAGTTTAAAGTAGAACTGCTGGCAATGCCGATGATTGGGCTGGGAGCCGTTTTCAAATTATTTTCCCGCTCAGTACGCCAGCAAGGCGTTGGGGAAGGATTAATCGGTTTTGGTTTATTCTTCCTGGGGATTGGTTTTCTGAAAGAAAGCTTTGATGCTGCCTTTGTTGGTATGGAGTTTTCTTATCTGGACCGGCTTGGCTTTGCCGGTTTATTGCTGGCTGTCTTACTCGGCACTGTGCTCAGTGCAGTAATGCAGGCTTCTATTGCCGTCATCGCCATGGCTATCGCGGTGGTGGATAGTGGCCTGATTTCACTGGAAGTGGCTTCTGCCATTGTAATTGGTGCCAGTATAGGCACAACCTCAACGGCTATTATGTCTACATTGGCCGCAACGGCTCAGGCTAAACGGCTGGCATGGCTACATGTTATTTTTAATCTTTTCACCGGAGTCATTGCTCTATTGTTGTTGCACCCGTTACTGTGGATTCTCAGCACTGTGCAGTTATGGCTGTTTTCCTCCGTGCAGGCTGCAGTTACTCTGGCTCTTTACCATACCTTGTTTAAGGTTGTTGGAGTGATACTGATATGGCCTCTTACCGGGAAACTGGTGAACTGGCTGAACCGGCGTTTTCAGCGCAAGAGTGTATTGCAGCTGGATAATCTGGATGCTTCCAGTTTGTTGTTGCCAGAAGTAGCATTAAAAACACTGAGTATGGAAAGCCTGAGGGTCGCTAAGCTAATTGCTGAGCACGCATTGCAGCTGAGTCAGGGCAGGGATATCAGCCAGGGCATTGATCATCTCAGGCAATTGCAGAAAACCTTGTCGGGATATGTGGTTAAACTGGTAAAACAACCTTTGTCCAGCCAGGAAGCGGCGGTTTTAAATAAACTGGTACAGAATCAGTCTCGATTGGATATGGTCATACAGTTATTGCCCAATATGGTGCATTACCAGCGAACAGACGCAACGGCACTAAAGCAAGAGCAGGATTTATGGCGTTGTCTGGCAGAAGTAAAATTGCCGGAACAGTCAGCTGAGGTGAGGCAACTTTACCGTGAGTTGTCTAAATGGCGTGACCAGCATAAAAAGGATTTATATAAACAGGTTTTACATGAGCAATTGAGTAATGACCAGATTGGCGATAGGTTATTACGGCATGCTGAATTGCGTCGTTTTAATCAGCAACTGACTAAAGCTGTACTGGTGTTCGGGCGTCTGAAAAACCGCTTTGATCAGCCAGCAGAAGAGGTTGCAACAGAGGAGAATGAGAATGCCGGTTAATGCAACCTTGCAGTTTATCGGGGGAGCGGGTCAGGTAACAGGTTCCTGTTACCTGATACAGTTTAACGGCCACAGGATTTTACTTGATTGCGGTATGGTACAGGGGGCGGATCAAATCCGCGAATGGCATAAATTCCGTTTTGCGTTCAGGCCTGAGCAAATCGATCTGGTTATTTTGTCTCATGCACATATTGATCACAGTGGTTTATTGCCGTTGTTGGTTGCCAGAGGATTCAGTGGCCGCATTTTGTGTACCCCCGGAACGGCCGCATTATTGCCGGTATTACTGAAAGATTCTGTACATTTGTATCTTAAAGATCTGGAGTGGCAAAACAAGAAAGCTGCCAGAGCCGGGAAGAAGATCATTGATCCTGTGTTGTCACTGCATGATGTTGACCGGGTTGCAGCATTGTGTGAACCGCTTAAATACAGCAAACGGGCTTTTCCTATACCCGGCCTGGAGCTGGAGTTTAATGACGCCGGCCATATTCTTGGTTCAGCTATTGTCCGGTTATGGCTGAAAGGTAAGCAGGCCATGCGGCAACTGGTGTTCTCCGGAGATCTGGGGAATCCATCAACAGTTCTGATGAATGATCCTGAAAAAGTAGAACAGGCAGATATCGTGCTGATGGAAAGTACCTATGGCAATCGTGATCATCAGAATACAGAACGTTCACTGGATGAGCTGGCTGCTGCACTGAGCCAGGCTTATGATGATGGTGGTAATGTATTTATTCCGGCATTTGCGCTAGGGCGTTCGCAGGAAATTCTTTACTATCTGGCGCTGTTACACCAACAAGGTCGCCTCAAACAGCGGATGGTGTTTCTGGATAGCCCGATGGCGATCAATATTACCCGTATTTATAACGACTATCTGCATTATCTGGATCAGGATGATTTGCAACGTCTGGCCCACGGACAACAGCAAATTGAAAAAATGCTGCCGATATTGCGTTTGTCTGAAACGCCGGAAGACTCTGCTGCAATTAACCGTATCAGCCAGGGGGCGATTGTGATTGCCGGAAGTGGCATGTGTAATGGTGGCCGCATTGTGCACCATCTGAAGCATAATTTGTGGAGAAACAGTAATCACCTGATTTTTGTTGGTTTTCAGGCAAAAGGAACGTTGGGCCGCAGGCTGGTTGATGGCGAGAAACGGGTCAAATTGTTTGGTCAGGATATTGTTGTTAAAGCACAAATTCATACCATTGGTGGTTTTTCTGCTCATGCCGGACAGAGCGAGTTACTGGAGTGGGCGACAGCTATTGGTGGGCAGCCGCAGTTTTATCTGGTTCATGGTGAAGCAGAAGCTCAGGAAGCATTGCAACAAAAACTGGCTGAAGCTGGGATTCAGGCACAGATTCCACAAAAAGGAGATAAAATCAGCCTGTAACCTAATACCGTTCACTTAAGCAGGAATCAGCTTACTTTAACTAACCGTTGGAAGGTATGGATGCCATAGCCTTAATTGATCGGCATTAGCATGTAAGCTGTATTTTTCTGGTTGAATTTTAATGAGATACTATGACGCAACTGGCTCTTAAAGGTATTCATCATGTGGCTGTAATATGCAGCGATTATCAACGCTCCAGGCAGTTTTATACTGAAATACTAGGGCTGAAGATTGTGGCTGAAAATTATCGTGCTGCCCGGGATTCCTGGAAACTGGATCTACAGCTGCCAGACGGTAATCAACTGGAGCTTTTCAGTTTTCCTGGCGCTCCGGCCAGGCCAAGTAAGCCGGAAGCTCAGGGGCTGCGCCATCTTGCTTTCCGGGTTGACGATGTAAAGCAGGCTGTTGCCAGTCTTGAACAGCTGGGAGTTGCAGTAGAGCCTGTTCGTACCGATGAGTTTACCGGCAAATTGTTTACTTTTTTTCAGGATCCGGATGGCTTGCCATTGGAACTGTATCAGAAATGAAATGCGTTCTGGATTAATAAAGAGGCGACAATGAAGATATATAATTTTTTATTTTTCTTATCTTTATTTGCTATAGCAGATTTTTCTTATGCTCAAGAGCAGAACATTATCTCAATCAAGCTACCTGCTTTTGATGCTGATAAAGCCTATATTGTAAAAGTGCTTGATACAGGTGATGCCTTGGTCTCTCCTCCTTCTGATGAGCAAGGCAAACAAGCAATATTAAGTCAGCATTTACTTTTTTCAAAACATTATCAGATAGGCCAGCTTGACGCTAAAAGCGATATAGAAAGATCTGAGCTGGCATTACATGCCATTGAGTATTACCGCTCTTTCGGGCCACTGATGATCATTAAGCCAATAAGTAGCCACAAGGTCTATTGGCTTTTATCAGAAGATCCACAAGTGAATCTCAGACAGTTATTGTTTAGAGGTGATGTTGAACATCAACTAGAGCTGTTACTTGACCTGCTTTGAAATCATATAAAGCAACCGGCTCACCTTTCGCTTCAAAATAGCTTTGCAACGAAAGGTGAGCAGTTTCATCTTCTTCAGTTACTGACTGCTGTTGGTTCTACATCTTCACTCGGGTAACAGCCCAGTACCTTAATAAACTTGGTCAGTTTATTCAGTTCTTCCAGCGCTCGCGTCATGGCGTAATCATTCAGGTTGGCAAATACGTCGACATAAAACATTTCTTCCCATGGATTACCCGGTATTGGGCGGGACTCAAGCTTGCTCATGCTGATACCGTGTTGCTTCAGAACCAGCAGGGCTTCAACCAGAGCGCCGGGTTGCTGGCCTGTGTACATGATAAAAGTGCTTTTTGCCGGAATAGCTTTGGCAACAGTAACTGGTTTACGTGCTGCAATAATAAAACGGGTCATATTGTCTTTCTGATTCGTCAGTTCACGCGCCAGAACGTCCAGCCCATAAATTTTGCCGCCTTCCTGGCTGCCGAGGGCAACCAGTGTTGGATCCTGCGCTTCTTTTACTTTATTCAGCGCATCAGAAGAACTGGCACAATATTCAATTTGTACGTTGGTCAGCCCTTGCAGATAGTAGCTGCACTGTGCAATAACCTGCGGGTGTGAACAAATTTTGCGGATATTTCTCAGATCTGTGCCGGGCAGGCCAAGCAGGCAGTGGGCAACAGGTTGAGTGAGCTCGCCAATAATCGATAAACGGGTTTGTTGCAGTAAATCGTATACTTCGTTGATGCTGCCAGATGATGTGTTTTCAATTGGCAATACGGCATAATCGGCATGCCCGGTTTCTACTGCTTTTACAATTTCATTGAAGTTATTACAGCCAATCTCAATCAGTTTTTCTGCCCGGCGGGTAAAGTATTTCTGGGTTGCCAGGTAGCTGTAAGAGCCTTTCAGACCAAGATAAGCTACGCGGCATATTTCCCCATCCAGGCCATTAAGCTGCCCCTGAACTTTGGCTTGTTGTTGCAGCACTGAGTCTTCAATAATGACCTGATAGATACGGGTAATGTAATGGGCATCCAGCTCCAGCGCCTTACCTTTGCTGATCAGCGACAGCAGTAATTCCTCCTCCCGTTTCTGATCCCGGATAGGTTTATTCTGAGCCAGTTTGGCATCGGCAACGGTAAGTGCCAGCTGACGGCGACGGGCAAGCAGAGCAAGCAATTGCTGGTCTGTCTCGCTGATAGCCTGTCGTATTTCGGTGAGTTCCATGTTTGAATCCTTATCTATACTGCTTTAAAACCCCAAAAAAAAACCTCCCTTAAAGGGAGGTTTCCGGTAGATTCTGCGCGCGCAACTTACCGCCTCCCATGAAGGGTGGTAAAGCTAAAAAAGCGGAGAGCGCGGATTGTCATGTTCATAAGCATTACAATATTCCGTCTGGATGGCTAAAGTCAACCCTCCGGGACTAATGTAAGCTGGTATTTTTGTGTTCCGGGCAGAAACGGTAATGGTACTTCATTCAGCCAGTACTGATGATCTGTCCGGTAAAACGGTGATAACGGGTGCCCCGATTGACCTGCCGGTACTGTTAGAATACCCAGGTGCTCCTGGCCGGGGGCA
>CAZXTH010000032.1:6223-16273 GCA_964643585.1 uncultured Pseudoalteromonadaceae bacterium | reverse complement strand
CATAAATGGGGTACTGAGCATTAAGCTGGCCTCCCTGACCCAGAGAGTAGTGAGTGCAAATGCCAACCCGCTGCCAAGTCCAAACAGTAATGTAGGCCAGGCAATATAACGTAATTTAATACCACTTAATAAAAAAACAGCAAACGCGCCGAGTATAACCCCGAACCACCCCATCAGAGAAAGCGTGGTAGCGAAAAACATGACCCCCATTAATGCGGCCAGTATCGCTTCACTCTTAGCCAACCCTACACCTATTGCAAAATTCTTCAGCTGAAACAACTTCACCATAAGTGCTGTGGCAATAATCTGAGCAACCGCTGCTCCGAGGATATACAACATAAAAAGCAAAGAAAAATCAGGAACCTCAGCAGGTTGCCACTGATAAACACTGAATACATACAGTGCAGCCAATGGCCATGCCCAAATGAATCGGGCAAGTGTAACGCCAATGGCGTTAACGTCTTTGCTTAACTGTTTTTGAAATGCATTACGCCAAGCCTGCATAAATGCAGCAAGCAGAGTAAAAGGGATCCACAACATGAGTTACAACCGGGACAGCAATAAGGCGTTACATAATAGCAAGACTGGACACGATAAGGTATTGAGAAACAACTCAGAAGCTATAAAAAGCAAAAAACCTGCTGTAAGCAGGTTATTGAATGGTCGGTACGAGAGGATTTGAACCTCCGACCCCTGACACCCCATGACAGTGCGCTACCAAGCTGCGCTACGTACCGACGTGCAGCGTATATTAATGATTATCGGCAATAATGCAATGGCAAAGTGTTTGATTGCACAGTTTTTCAGCGGCTTTATTCCTGCATAATTCAAAGCATTATTCCTATAGCTCCAGCCAGCAGAATAAGCACGGTTGCAATCAACAGCCTTATTGTCAGAGCTTTGCTACCTAGCACAGCAACCAAGCCGCACTTCACCACTGTATTACTTAAGGTTGCTATGGTAATAGAGCCTGCAGCAACAGTCAGCATAGCCATATCATTTGCCGACTGCCGGGCAAATTCAGACATAGATAAATTAATGGCATCCACATCTGTCAACCCAGCCAATGCAGCCAGAAAATAAAGCCCACCCGGTGAAGCATATTGCTCAACAATTTTAACCAATAGCAACACAGCAGCAAATAAACTGCCAAACTTAACAGCCTCAACCAGGCTGAACGGATTTGTGACCTCAACCCGTTGTTGCTGAGGAGGTATATATCTCCTTGCACCGAACCAGAAAAAAACACCAGCCAAAATCGCAGTTGTGATGATCATCAAGCTATATGGCACTAGCAACATTGGCAATAAAGGTGAAAAAACAATGCCAACAGTAGCCAACACCCGGATAAACATGACAAACCACGCAGCCAGAATTCCTGTAGCCTGAATATCTGCCGCCAATGGATCAGACTCAATTTTACTGTTACGGGCAAAGCTCAGCGTAAGTGCGGTAGATGACGCTAACCCACCGGTAATGCCTGTAATCACTGAGCCATGAGCATTACCCAGCCAGCGTACTGCAACATAGCCAACCAATGACATCGCTGAAATCATAATAACCAGCAACCACAACTTATAAGGATTCAGTGCCAGCAACGGATCTACCGGATAATTTGGCAGCAGTGGCAAAACAATAAAACTGGCAATAAGCAACTTCAATACCGCATACAAATCATGATTACCAATTTTCTCAACAAGATTGTGTAACGATTGCTTAAACGCTAAAACAGCAGAGATCAGAATAGCCAGTGAAACAGCCATTTCGGTATGACCATACATCACAGCCCCGCCCAGCAGACAAACCATTATTGCAGAAATTTCACTAATGAGTCCCTGGGCACTTTCGTGCCGGCGGTTTTCTACAAGATAAGCAGTAATTACCGTTGCAGCTACAGCAACAACAGCAATAATAAATAACCAGGGAGACTCTAAATCACGGGATAGCCATGCGCTGACAGCACCCAGCATAGAAAACAGGATAAAAGTACGTAAACCACCAAATCCGGCAGGATGCTCATTGCGTTTATGTTTTTCACGTTCGATGCCTATCAAAGCACCAATAAGTAACGCAACCAAAAAGTCCTGAGCCAGAGAAATATTAAATTCAGTCATAAATTCAGTCTGTTAAAGTGCAGGGAACAGCATACCTAATTTGCATATTTTTGTCAGTCACCAGATGCAAATGCGGGGCAGTCACAAATTTATTGCAGCTAAAATCTGCTTATTGGAATCACATAACCCTTTCAAAAGATACCCTCTCCGATGGCAGGCAAACAACTCAATTAGCATCAACCCCAAACTGCTATTCGCAAAAAACAATGCTACAATAAGAAACAATATTTTCACCTTAAGATTCAGACTATCACTCCCCCGGATTAAGCAATAAAGAAGTGTTTATGATGATTGCCTTTGCCACTAAAAATTAGAAATCATTTTTTTATAAGAGCATTACTGTATGTTTCTGAGTAAAATTCAGCCACAACGCTATGAGCCGGAACAGCCTTTGTCAAAGGAGTATTCATGCAGGTTAATTTAACATCGACATCATTAGATAATACAGCTGTAAAAGACAAAGTTTCAGTAGCTGTTGAGCCGCAAAAAAACATCTCAGGCTCTGAGAAACCTGCTTCATCTTACGCTGACAAAGTTACAATTTCGGCTGAAGCAAGAGCAATGTTAGAAACCCACAAAGTAACCAACACTCTTGGGCAGGGTTGGGGTAATGAACCACCACTAACAAGGATTACAGGCCAAGGATGGGGTAATGAGCCGCCGTTGGCGAGTATTGCAGGTCAGGGATGGGGCAATGAACCCCCTTCTTCCAAAACAATTAGCCAAGCCCAAGGTAATGAATCTACCTAGTCTACAAGCAGGAGCATAAGAATTGGGAAACTTTATTATCGTTATTGCTGAATATCTATGGCTTTTCTGCTTAATGATTTTACTGGCATCTTTAATTATTTCTGTTGATAAGTCATCCCGTATATCAGCCACTATATGGGTTGCAGCAGGATTGATTATGGACAAAATAGCTCCGGATTTAATGGCGTTGTCAGAATGGAACAAAGAGCTTGCCCGCTACATTTGGTATACGACATGGATTATTTTTGATGCTGTTATGATAGTTCTTATCTGGTGGATCCATCAAAAATTCTCGTGGCAACTATCCAAACTAAGTAGAAACATAAGTTTCGCATGCTTAGTCTTAATATTCCTCCAATTCGGTAGACTGCTTGACAGGACGTTATTTGGAACAGATTTACTCGGGGAAATTTATAAATATGGCATTCCATCTATATACTTTGCTATAACCCTGAATATGGCTTGGTGGATCGTGTCTAATGCTATTTCTACCTATGGATTATTTAACTGGCGAAGGAAACTCACTAAATGGTCATAACGGTCTTTTATTTGATCTGTTTAAGCTGTAGTGTCATTTCAATTGTTTTTTATTTGAAAATGACCAGCTCTAAAGGTGCCGTCAGGTTGCTGGAAAAAGAAGTAGCGACAAATATGGAGTCTCGCTCTCATAACCTTTGTATACGAGCCTGCCATATAGATACGATGGCGGATACTTATGAACGTATTACCGCTGATGAACAACTACGTGATGATATTCATCAGTACGTTGCTGACTTTGAAGCTGAAGTTGCATTAAGACTGAAAAACACAAAACAAAACACGCTTAATGCGTATGGAGGGATTAGGTTGCACTGACTCTGAGTCAGACACTTCCCCTCCCTGAATAAAAGCCGGAGTAACTCCGGCTTTTATTAAAATGAATCAGGTTCTGTGACTGGCTCGCCTTGTTGCTTATGATAAATATACTTTGATAATACCGTCATCTGCTCGAACTGTTGCTCATTAATATTCAGAAATTGTAACCGGCTTGCCGTTACCAGTAATTCCCGCACGAAATTATCAAAGTACTGCCTGGTAAACTGGCTACTATTAAGAATATTGGTTTGATAAAGGCGGAAATAATCCGGTACAAAAAACATCCACGGTTCAATCCAGCCATAACCTGGCAACCTTGCCAGAATACGGACTATCTGCTCTGTTTTTTCCAGCGATGGGTTGGTCTTACCTTTACGTACATTCATTACATAACTGTAATCTATTGCCTCTCCATCACGGTTTGCTGTCTCAACCAGAGAACGTACACTAACCGAACCAAGCACCTGCTCCATGTTATTTCTGAATATATCCGTTGTTTTCACACTTTATCCCTGATTTTTACCCCATGAGCTCTATCTGGCAATGACAGACTGGTATATCACCCTTTAAGGAAAGTACGATATCTTTTTACCGCTCAAATTAAGATTTATAACACATTTTTATTGACTATTATCACAAACGCAAACTACTCTAGGCAGCGAATCTGCTAATGAAGTCAGCCATGATAAACTCCGGGGTTTACAACCTCATGGCTAATCAGTACAGGTAACTCCTTTTTATGCTACATAAACAGACTTAAGT
The DNA here is from genome assembly GCA_964643585.1 of uncultured Pseudoalteromonadaceae bacterium. GTDB lineage: Bacteria > Pseudomonadota > Gammaproteobacteria > Enterobacterales > Alteromonadaceae > Alishewanella. Next base: position 11,792 of record CAZXTH010000032.1, on the reverse strand, counting down.
AAACCGATAATCGGTAAAAAGTTGATTTTTAAGGCTAACATAGTGGATAACAATAGTTCTCTGTCATCGCTTGAAGATAAACTGGTCCGGCTGGACTGCAGTATACAGGCGCTGAAAGCAATAGAAGACTTACTGAGTTTTTGTCCGCCGGAACATCAGGTTAATGCTCATGCGCTTGGACATCTGTTATTTGTCGTACGCAAAGAACTGAAAGATGTGCAGCGTGAACTGGACAAAGTAATCTGAAAAGTGTCCAGACAACATTCGCCCGAACACCTCTCAGCTCACTTCTTTAATTACATTCTGAATCCTGCCAGGGCAGCTTTCATTTCAGCTGCCATATGGCGTAATTGCTGGCTGGCCTCCACCAATTCATCAGAACGGAGATGAGTACTCTCAACAGCCGTAGCTATATTTTCCATATTCTGATTAATTGCCGCAGAAACCGTTGCGAGTTCCTCTGTCGCGCTGGCCAACTGATCATTTACATCTTCCATGCCACTTACAGCAGAACTGATACGGCTTAATGCCTCATTGGCCTGTAGTGAACACTGGATAGTTTTTGCCGTTTCAGCCTGGCTGGTTGCCATTGATTGTACTGCATTAGCAGAATCCTGCTGAATACCCTGCACTTTAGTATTGATATCCTGTGTTGATAATTGTGAGCGGCTGGCTAAAGTACGCACTTCATCAGCAACAACAGCAAAACCTCTGCCCATCTCACCTGCTCTGGCGGCTTCAATTGCTGCGTTTAACGCCAGCAGGTTTGTCTGTTCTGCAATGCCGCCAATGACATCCGTCACTGAGCCAACTTCCTGCCCCCTAACAGATAGCTGCTTTATCACTGTCTCAACCTGCTGCAAGCTTAATTTTAGCTGTTCAATAGCTCCAATAGTTTGTTCAACTGCTGTCACACCTGAACGGGCTTCGTCTCCGGCTTCACGGGTTGCTCTGGCTGCATGGCTGGCATTACGTGCCATATCATCGCAGGTAGCTGACATTTCATTGACTGCAGTTGCGACCTGAGTAGTCTGGGCTTGTACTTCCTGCAACAGAAATCTTGTCTGTTGATTATTATTATCAACATTCTCTGACTGGTTTAGTAAACGGGATGACAGCTCACTTTGCTGGCGCATGCTCTCTCTTATACGGCTAACCAATCCGTTTAAGGCTGCTAACAAGCTATCCTGATCACCATGCTCTAAACGAAAATCAACCGTAAAATCCCCACCGGCAACCTGTCTAACCAGATTTTTCGCATAATCAACCTCGCCTCCAAGTGAGCTTAACAGCCAGCGCCGGATAATCAGAGACACGCCAACTGTCAATAAAATAACTACAGCTACTAAGGTTCCGATACGCCATGCCAGCGCTTTAAATACTGTTTCAACATCATCGATATAAATGCCAGATCCCAGTACCCATCCCCAATCCTGATCCTGGCTGACATAAGACAGCTTCAGATAACGTTCATCGGTGACACCACCTCCGGCCAGAGGTTTTGGCCATTGGTATTCAACAAATCCAGACCCAAACTTCCTAACGGTACTAACAAAACTGACAAACAAATTTTCATTATGTAATGTTTGCTCAATGCTGCCATCCGTATTACGCATTAGCGTTGCATAGTTGAAATTAGGTCGATCCAGAATAGTGCCATCCAGAGAAGGTACCGTCGGATGCATTATCATTCTGGGCACAGGTTGTCCCATATCATTAATCCACAGGTATTCAGTCCCGTCATACCGAATAGCCTTAATCACTGTCATTGCCTGCTGTTGCGCTTCTTCTCTGGATAATAGCTTCTGCTCTTCCAATTGCTTATAGTGTTTGATAATACTCAGACCTGCATCAACGATTGAGACAACCCGCTCTTCACGCCCTTCTAACAAGCGATAATGTAATGCACTCAGAGCAACTGCAGCCAGTAATAAAAAACCAGCCAGAGCAATAACGGGTATCGCCAGCAGACGCCCGCCAACTGTATTTAATTTTCCCATGATATTCTCCCCAATATTACAACTTTACTGCCTATACATTTTTATACGCTAAGCATAGCTGAGTTTATTCAGGGAAAAAGAAGATTTTTTATTGAAAAGTTGAGAGAAATCATCAACAAAATGTACGAAAACGCATCTATTTTCGGGAAATATGCAGAGAATAGGAACAAGAGCGATGTTTCAGCTATGCAGCTCAGATACAAAGCTGAAAACACCGGCAAGTTATATATAGCGTGATTTAGATTTTAGCCGGCATAGCCTGCCAGTCCGCCGAACATTTGCATAATACGACTGTTATATTTCTGCAAAGCGGCTTTATCGTCTGTTGTCAGGCAGGAATTAATGACCTGATGATAGTTTTTACTTTGGGCAATTGCTGCTTCAGTTTCCTGACGTTGTGCTTCTGGCAGAAATGCCAGAGCCTGCCGTGACATCTCAAGAGCCGGCAGAGTTGCCTCTAATACCGGATATGATACTTTAGCACTCAGCTCCAGAAACTGTGGCAGCGTAAATCCCTGCTGAGTTACTAAACGCTCAGCCTGTTGTAAATACGCGTCATTTTTTTCCTGCTCTCTGAAATCATTATAGTGGCGCTTCCAGTCGCAATGCTGTTGTAGCTTGATATCCTGAAATGAACCATCTTCCGGCGCCTCTAATGCCATTAACTGCGGCAGGAGTGTTTGTAATTTATTAAGATTTTCATCGGTCAGTATGCTTGCGGCCTGAACAGGCACAGCCAGCACCACAACAGAAAATAAAGAAGCTGTAAGATATTTCATAAACATTCTATCCTTTAAGGTTTATAACAGCATCACTGTAAAAGCGGGCTCTGAACAGTTCCTGAACCGCAACATCATCATATCCCAGCCGGAAATAATACAGCATCTTTTATTTGATGCAGGCTATGCCCTACAGTACACTGCCCGTCCAGTTTTTACGGCGGATAAAATTATGGCACTGAAAGCCACCGTTTTTAAAGTACAGTTAAATATTGCTGATATTGACCGGCATTATTATCAGGAACATAGCCTGACACTGGCTCAGCATCCATCTGAAAATGATGAGCGAATGATGGTCAGGATACTGGCGTTTGCACTTAATGCCTCAGATTCGCTCACTTTTACTAAAGGGCTAAGTTCAGAAGCCGACGAAGCAGAGCTCTGGGATATTGAACCAAATGGAACTATTACACGCTGGATAGAGTTTGGGCAAAGTGACGAAAAGTGGTTACGTAAAGCTTGTGGCCGGGCATCCGAAGTAAAACTTTATTGCTACGGCGGGCGCAGCACATCAGTGTGGTGGAAACAACAGCAATCAACTTTACAGCGTTACCAAAACCTTAGTATTACTGAAATCCCGGAAAACGCGGTGAAAGAAATGGCGCAACTGGTTAATCGCACTATGTCGTTGCAATTCAATATCAGTGAAGGGCAAATCTGGTTATCAGACCAGAACCACAGTCTGCTGATTGAGCCTGTGATTCTGAAAAACACTGACAATTAAGCGGTTAAAGACGAGGATCCGTCTCAGCTATTGCGGGTTGCTGGCTGTTAAGTAAATGAAAGGCCAGCAACGCCGGATAATCTTCCATATCAAGCAGTTCACGGAATAACACCCAGTCAATCAAACTGAATAATGCCTGCGCAGGATAATTCCACGACGCAAACTCTCTGGCAGCACACTGCTGTTCCAGCACAAACATTGATGCGGCAATCCGTTCCTTCTGCAAATTAAATAATAAACGGTCATCACCGATATCAAGCCCTGAGCGGCTGGCCTGATACAGAATTACCAGAGAATCATTTACTGCATTTATGACAGTCAGCTGATTTTCCTGATACCAGTTAAGAGCCTGCCATCCCAGCTTAGCTGCCAGATACCGGTAAATAACGCCGGAATCAAAAATGGGTAACTCGTCATCCAGTAACATCGGGATCTTATTGGTCGGATTATACTGACTAAGCATTTCCCGGTCCTGGTCATGCAGAATATTAACCAGCTGAAACCTGTAATCCTGACCGCTCATAGCCAACCTGATACGACGCACATAAGGTGACGTCTGTGAACCAAAAAGCGTTAGCGACATAAATCCTCCCTTGCAAAGGTATGCAGTATTACTGCATAATCAACGTGCTTCATTTTTGCTTTATAGCTTCTGGCCCATACATTTATGTATGGGCTTTTTATTTTCAGTCAGCTATTTCCTCGGATCATCATGACCAATACGGCTGGCGACAGCGCCTGTTTGTTGCTGGTATTTCGCATCGGTTCTTTTGTTATAAGGCCTGTCAGCCTCACCGGTCATCAATTCAAAATTGAGAGCACCGATTTTCATTTTAGGGCGTAACGCCAGCGGTAGCTTACCACTGTTGTAAAACTCCAGCACAATATTGCCAGACCAGCCCGGGTCAATCCGGTGAGCAGTCACATGTACCATCAAACCAAGCCGGGCTAGTGAAGAGCGTCCATCTAACCAACCTACAATATCAGCCGGTAAAGTGACCGACTCCAGTGTTATCGCCAGCGCAAGCTCTCCCGGGTGCAGAATAAACACATCTTCGTCATTAATATAAATCTCATCGCTCATTACAGAGTTAAGCGCTTTATCTACTGCAGCTCTGGGACCGCTGAGATCGATATAAGGTGCAGCATGGGCCTGGAAAACCCTGAATTTATTACCCAGCCGGATATCTACGCTGACTCCGCTAATCATGTCGTGATCCGGGCTCGGGCTGATACATATTTTGCCTTCTGCCAGATAACGCTCTATGTCTCTGTCACACAATCTCATTTTTAATCATCCGTTATTATTATTTCAGGCTGTAATGCTGATTGCTGCTGTTGTTGCCAATGCAAAGTCAGCATTAATTGTCTGGCAATTGCCTGGTAAAGCACTGCCACAGGCTCATCTTGCTGTAATACCACAGGCTTACCATTGTCAGCAGCCAGCCGGATATTTTTCTGTAACGGTAACTGTCCCAGCACCTGTACCTGGTAACGCTCAGCCAGTGCAACACCGCCTTCGGTACCAAATATATCGTCTCGTTCACCACAATGGCTACAGAGATAAAAACTCATATTCTCTACCAACCCCAACACGGGAATATTAACCTGCCGGAACATGCTAATCGCTTTTCTGGCATCAGATAATGCAACATCCTGTGGCGTTGTGACAATCAGACTACCACTAACCGGTAGTTTCTGTGCCATTGTCAGTTGTATATCACCGGTACCTGGCGGCATATCAACAACCAGATAATCCAGTTCAGGCCATAGTGTTTCATTCAGCAATTGTAGCAATGCCTGGCTGGCCATAGGCCCACGCCACACAGATGCCTGTTCCGGTGAAACCAGAAACCCGATAGATTGCAGATATACCCCATGAGCAAACTTAGGTGACAACAGCTTATTATCAGGTGACTCGGCCTTTTCACCTTCCAATCCCAGCATGACCGGAATAGAAGGGCCATAGATATCAGCATCCAGTAACCCTGTCCTGGCTCCTTCCTGTGCCAAAGCAACAGCCAGGTTTACCGCTGTGGTAGATTTTCCCACCCCGCCTTTCCCCG
>CAZXTH010000032.1:252-6213 GCA_964643585.1 uncultured Pseudoalteromonadaceae bacterium | reverse complement strand
GAAGCAACCAGAATAATATGCCTGACCTGCTTAAAAACGGCATTTCCCTGAGCACGGTGCTGCAAGTTAAGCTGGACATCAAACCCCGCCTCTGTCAGCGCTTGCTGTAATAACGGCTGGGCAGACTGTAACGGTAACGCCAGTTGCAATTGTAAGGTTGGTTCAGGTTTTGTAGCTGTATATTTAATATCAGTAATTAATTGCTGTAACGGCAGTTGCTCATCCGGTAGTTGCCACTGCTGCAAAAATTGGTTTAGTTCAGGTGGGATTTCAGTGCTGGCAGCAGATTTAAACCAGTTAAACATGTCATCTTCCTGTATTCGTTGTCTTCGCACACCTTTCTGCGTTAAATCATATTTGACGGATGCGCTTTGGTGCTGGCTATTGTATCATTAAGCCATCTTTTTTCAGTTATTTATGCAAGAGCCTTTGTTTAATGTCGAAACGTAAAATCCTGGTCACCAGCGCCTTACCTTATGCCAACGGCCCAATTCATTTAGGCCACCTGCTTGAATATATTCAGACAGATATCTGGGCCCGCTTTCAGAAAAGCCGTGGGCATGAGTGTTACTACGTCTGTGCTGATGACGCCCACGGTACTCCTATCATGCTTAAGGCTCAGCAGCAGGGAATAACACCGGAGCAGATGATCAGCCAGACTAAAACAGAACATCAGGCAGACTTTGCCGGATTTGCTATTGCATTTGATAACTATCATTCGACACACAGCGAAGAAAACCGTCAGTTATCTGCCATGATTTATAACAGGCTGGAGCAAGGCGGTTATATTAAACGCAACACAATCAGCCAGTTATTCGACCCGGAAAAAAATATGTTTCTGCCGGACCGTTTCGTTAAAGGTGATTGTCCTAAGTGCGGAGCGTTAGATCAAAATGGCGACAGTTGCGATGCCTGCGGGGCGACCTACAGCCCAACAGAGCTGAAAAACCCACGTTCTGTAGTGTCTGGTGCCACTCCTGTGTTGAAAGACAGTGAACACTTTTTCTTTGATTTACCTGCTTTTGAGCAAATGCTGAAAGATTGGACCCGCAGTGGCGCCCTGCAAGAAGAAATGGCTAATAAGCTACAGGAATGGTTCAGCGAAGGCCTGCAAATGTGGGATATCAGCCGCGATGCGCCTTACTTTGGTTTTGAAATTCCGGGCGCACCGGGCAAATTCTTTTATGTCTGGCTGGATGCCCCTATCGGTTATCTGGCCAGTTTCCAAAACTATTGTGCTCGTGAAGGGATTGATTTCGATAGTTTCTGGAAGAAAGATTCAGATGCCGAAGTGTACCACTTCATTGGCAAAGACATTATTTACTTCCACAGTTTATTCTGGCCTGCAATGTTAGAAGGTGCAGGTCTGCGCAAACCTACTGCTGTTTTTGCCCATGGCTTCGTTACCGTTAACGGCGCCAAAATGTCAAAATCACGCGGCACTTTTATCAAAGCCCGTACTTATCTTGACCATCTGAACCCGGAATATCTGCGTTATTATTTTGCATCCAAGCTGTCTTCCGGTATTACCGATCTTGATCTCAACCTGGATGATTTCATCCAGAAAGTAAATGCAGATCTGGTCGGGAAAGTTGTTAACATTGCCAGCCGCTGCGCCAGCTTTATCACCAAACGCTTTGATGGCAAATTATCTGACACTGTTGCAGAACCAGCCCTGCTGGCTGAGTTTACTGCTGCCGGCGGCAGTATTGCAGAAAGTTTTGAAAAACGTGAATTTGCCCGTGCTATCCGTGACATCATGGCACTGGCAGATAAAGCGAATCAGTATATCGACAGCAAAGCACCGTGGGTTCTGGTAAAAGATGACAGCCAGCAAAAACTGGCTCATGACGTTTGTACCATGGGTATCAATCTGTTCCGGGTATTGATGCACTACCTCAAGCCGGTGCTGCCAGTGATGGCTGAAGAAGCAGAACTCTTCCTCAACAGTAAACTGAGCTGGGATAACTATCAGCAGCCGTTACTTAATCATGCGGTTAATCCGTTCAAGGCACTGATGCAACGGGTAGAACCTACAAAAGTTGCAGCAATGGTTGATGCATCAAAAGAGAATCTGGCACCAACCAGTCAGCCTACAGCAATTAAAGCGCCTGAAGCTCCGGCAACAACGTCAGCAGAACGTGAACCGATTGCTGACACTATCAGCATCGACGATTTTGCTAAAATAGATTTGCGGGTTGCTCGTATAGTTAAAGCCAGCCCGGTTGAAGGAGCAGACAAACTGGTTCAACTACAACTGGATATCGGTGCCGGAGAAATACGCCAGGTATTTGCAGGTATTAAACAGGCTTACGAACCGGCCAGTCTTGAAGGTCGCTTAACCGTGATGGTGGCAAACCTTGCTCCCCGGAAAATGCGCTTTGGAATGTCTGAAGGAATGGTTCTGGCAGCGGGGCCAGGTGGCAGTGATCTTTTTATCCTGTCTCCGGACGATGGTGCCGAACCAGGAATGCGGGTTAAATAACTGAAAACGGCCAGAGCAGCAGCTGCAAAGCTGCTGCCTGTTAGATGGGAGTGTCATGGCCAGCCCTTACCGTAGCTTTACTGCCCTCTTTTTGACCACCCTGCTGATGCTGGTAGCACAGGGGTCGCTTGCAACCTACCTTGGCTTGTCCATGGCTAAAGCTGATGTCAGTGCCGTCTGGATAGGTGGCATGATGTCCTGTTATTACGTCGGGCTGGTACTTGGGTCTAAAGTTGGCCATAAAGTCATTGCACGCGTCGGCCACATCCGAGCCTTTGTTGCCAGTGCAGCTATTGTGAGTGCCTGCGCAATGAGCCATGCCCTATTCTCTCAACCCGAAATCTGGTTACTGCTGCGGGTTGTGGTAGGCATGGGCATGATGTGCCAGTACATGGTGTTAGAAAGCTGGCTTAATGAACAGGCAGAAAGTTCGCAGCGCGGCACTGTCTTTGCCAGTTATATGATTATTTCCTACCTAGGCATGATTGGCGGGCAAATGATGCTGAGAAGTTTTCCGGATCTTGGTCTGGAACCTTTATTAATCATCAGCATGTGCTTTTCTTTATGCATTGTGCCAATTGCTCTGACCAAACGCATACACCCGGCACCATTACAACCATCACCGCTGAAAATACTGGCGTTCTGGAAAAAAGCACCACAATCATTAACGGCTATTACCGTGGCGGGTCTGATGACGGGCTCTTTTTATGGCCTTGCGCCGGCATATGCTGCCAGTAAAGGGCTTAGTACGGAGCAGGTTACATTGTTTATGTCGGTAACTATTCTGGCTGGTTTACTGGCACAGTGGCCAATGGGAAAAATATCTGATCGTATTCCCCGTAGCCGTATTCTGCGTTTTAACGCAGTACTGCTGACCATTCTGACACTGACTATTTGCCTGTTACCCTTAAATGGCTTTTTCTTACTGGCTGCAACCTTCTGCTACGGCATACTGGCGTTTACCATTTACCCTATTGCCACAGCATTTGCCAATCAGCATATCGAACAAACTGAGCGGGTGGCGCTTTCTGCCGTCATTCTGATGATGTTTGGAATCGGTGCCTCTATCGGTCCTTTGCTGGCTTCTGCTCTGATGCAGATTCTGGGGCCATTCATGCTGTATGCTTTTATAAGCTGCTGCGCTTTCTCACTGTTCCTGAGGCTGATGCGGGTCAATTACAACCAGAAAATGGTGAAAAAACTGATGGCAGAGCAGCAGAACGCCCAGTTTAAGATGGGATCTGGCGATCTGGTTTCATCACCGCTTGGAGCTGCCCTCGACCCTCGCGTTGATGAACAGGTTGTACAGGAACAAATGATCGAAGATAACCCGCCAGATGAAACTGTGCAGGAAGAAGCTATGCCGGAAGAAACAGTGTCAGAAACATCGCCGGATGAAAATGATACTACTGTTCAGGAAGAAAGCGTTGCTACTGAAATTGACACTGCAAAAGTACAGCAAGCCGCCCCGGAACAAGCAGATAAAACAGATAAAACGCCATAGCGGTAACACGTATGGCGTTGCTGTAATACTAATTAGCTAAGTTAACCACCTTATTCCACAAATTCTGATTCCTGACATAAGAGAAATACTCATCCGGATGCCAGCAATTAGGGATCAACGCCATAGCCTTACGCTCATCAAAATTGGATACCAGTTTACTGAGAATTTCCAGCAAGCGGTCTTCACTGATTTTTTCCAGTTTTTTCCGGGCCTGAGGGAAATAAAGGTTATTATCCACACTTACCGTACATCCCTGAGCAGAAACGTTATATGTCAGGTTTCGGGTGACCATACGGCAAACCGGCACTCGTAAATCTGCCGGATATAACCCCGTTACAATGGCATATTCATACCGGTCTAAATCCTGTCGATCAGAGTCTTTCGGAATATAGGTTATACCAAAACCCTGCGGAAAAATGCCGGTAATGCGTAATAGCGCTGTCACAGCTTTCTGACTGTACAAGCCTTTCTCAACACCTTTCTCCAGCACCAGAGCAACTTTAGGCAATGATTCATAGCTGTAATTATTTTTGGTCGACAATACTACAGAGGTATATACCTGAGGAATTTTCAGCAAGTTACCAATACCATGCTCCGGTTTCACAGCGTGTTTCAGCAGAGTAATAATAAATGCCTGTCGCTCTTGTTCCTGTTGATTAAATTCATCCCGTTCTTCCCGGGAATTACCACAATAACGATCAACACCGATAGCCTGCATCACATAGTGCAGTGTTTCCCGGAAACTGATTTGCAACAACTTAACCCGTTGTTCAGTTTCCAGTGGGCGGAATTCATCAGCCTTGCCATCAATCCCTTTCAGAATCAGCTGTGCCTGCGGGTGCATTGTGCCTATATCCTGCAGCAACGCAGCCATCAACAACGGTAGCTGAACATCATCACGCATCGGGTGATAATCGCTCAGAGCCATCTCCTGCTGATTACGGTTATCATGATAGCGCTGCAGTATGTAAGAGCTATCTAGCTCTTTATCCAGCAGCAGCCGGTCCAGTAAACGCAAAGCAAGAACCGCTTTATACAGATGTTTGCCCCGGTGATTACTGGCTGCAACCGCTTTACCTTCTGTCGGCGAAATCAGTTGAATCGTTCCCAGCAGTTTGGCTGTTAACATGTTAGTTTCGGTAAATGAATCTCCCTGACAGAGAGCAAGAATTTCCTGGCAAATTTTCTTCAGACAGGTGAAACGCTGATAATTCTCTTCCTGCTGTTGCTGCGTAAAGCTTTTTTGTTCTTGCTGAGCCTGCTGTAACCGCTGTTCAATCAGCAGAATTTCCCGCTTACTGGCCTGCTGCTGTCGTTGCCGGAATAAAATAACCTGCTGCTCCAGTTCCTGTTGTTGTTGCTGACGCTCAGTTATCTGCCGGAACCAACTGGCAGCCTGTTCATATAAAGATGCTCCGGCCGCATTATGATCATAAATACGGTCAATCAGCGTTTTTACTACTTTGGTGTAATTGGACTTGCCAACGGTACCTGAAGTCATCGTGCTTTCCGGATCCTTTAATCAGGTAATTTAGTATTTATTTGTCGCATGCAAACATTGAATTCACAGTGTCAGAACAAGCTTGCCGGTAGTCTGATTTCCGGCCATACGCTGATGAGCCTGTTCCGCCTGCTGCCAGCTAAATACCTGGTCAATAACCGGCAGAATCCGGCGCTGCACCAGAGCATCATTAAAATGCTGGCCAAACTGGTTGTTCAGCATCGTTTTATACTCATTACTGCGGTTACGTAATGTAGAGAAAATCAGCTGCCCGCGCCGTCTGAACATTGCAGTTAAGTCAAACTGTTCCACTTTGCTGCCTCCCATCATTGCAAACACCACAATAATGCCATCCATTGACAGTAATGGAATTTGACGAGGCAGGTAATCTCCGGCTACCGGGTCAAGAATCAGGTTTACACCATCAGGCCACTGCTGGCGGATAACTTCTGCAAAATCATCATTCCTGTA
>CAZXTH010000032.1:0-242 GCA_964643585.1 uncultured Pseudoalteromonadaceae bacterium | reverse complement strand
TCCTGTAATTTACCGCCAAATCGGCCCCTGCCCGCCGGCAAAACTCAGCTTTATCATCAGATCCTACCGTTACAGCTACATTCGCCCCGGCAGCCAGGGCAAGCTGAATAGCTGCTGTTCCCACGCCGCTGGCACCGGCATGAATCAGCACTTTCTGGCCTGCTTCTAACTGACCTATCGTAAATAACAACTGGTATGCTGTCAGGAAAACTTCCGCCGTCGCAGCTCCCTCTTCCATACTC
>CAZXTH010000031.1:6298-16381 GCA_964643585.1 uncultured Pseudoalteromonadaceae bacterium | reverse complement strand
CTGAAGAATTTACGTCAGAGTTTATGCAGCAGCGTCTCACTAAAAGCGTGGTTTCCGGCCCATTCAGAGTAAAGTTTTATGAGCTGACAGAGCTATTACCGGAAGATGCAACAGCAGAAGTTTCGGTATCGGTTATCTTAGAACCTCTGACAGCCGAGCGCCATATTCTGTTTTTCAACCTTAGCGCAGAAGAGCTAAAACCTCTGATTGCTGACTGTATTGATGTCAGCCTGCTGGAAAGCTAACAGCTGTTTATCACCAAAGATAAACAGCTCTAAGTGGCAGCAAACAATAACACCTTATTTGCGTAAACCATCAGCCAGCAATCTGAAAGCTTCTACAGCATGTCCGGCAACGCTTTGGGGATCATCGCTGGCGGCAATCCATAATGCAGCATTGAGAGCTGCTCCATTTAACAATCTTGCTGCTGCTTCTGCATTTACCTGTTTAATCGTTCCCTGACTGATCAGCTCCTGAATAGCCTGTATGGTAATTTGCAAACAACTATTCTGGCTGGGCCATCTGGAAGGATCGCCTAATACGGCAGGGCCATCCAGCAGAACAATTCGCTGAACTTCAGGGTTTAACGCCATTCCAATATAGGCTATTCCCTCAGCCAGTAGCCCATCCCATCTGTTCTCTGCCTGACTGGCGGCCATTCTTGCCTGAGATGCCATTTCACTGTCTATCTGATCAACTACCGCTTGTAGTAAACCCCGCTTGTCTCCGAAATTATGGTAAAGCGCTCCGCGAGTCAGGCCTGCTTCAGCAGTGAGTTCATCCATAGAGGCTGCTGCATAGCCTTTTTCAGCAAAGGCTTTCCGGGCGGCTTTGATTAGCTTGCTGCGGGTTTCCTCAACCATTGCTGCACGACGTCCCATAAGTCATCCTTTTATTTAAATATATATTTGACATACGCATCGTATGTATTTATTGTGCCTAAACATACGCTGCGTATGTTAAGTGCATTTCACTTTGCGATGCAAACTTATTAAAGCCAGTTTTTAACACTGCTGAGCCAGCATGCTGCAGATCGTAAACAGGCTTTAAGGCCATCAATAGTGAGCTATTGATCTTAACGAAAATCAAAATGTGATAAATGAGGATTATACTATGAACCAGCGTGAAGCGATCTTTCCTGCTGAGCGGCATGCCTTGTATGCAAAGCACCGTTACTCTGCGGCAATTCGTTCGGGTGATTTGTTATTTGTTTCCGGCCAGGTAGGCAGTCGAGAAGATGGTACGCCAGAACCGGATTTTGAGCGGCAGGTACGGCTGGCCTTTGATAATCTTGCCAACGTATTGAAAGCCGCGGGTTGCACTTTGCAAGATGTGGTTGATGTTACAACATTCCATACCAACCCTGAAGCTCAGCTTGAAACGGTCATGGCGGTAAGGCAACAGATAATAGGTGAGCCTCCTTATCCTAACTGGACAGCGGTGGGGGTTACCTGGCTGGCAGGTTTTGATTTTGAAATTAAAGTTATTTGCCGGATACCATAAAAAAAGCCCCTGGAACACCATATAGTACAGGGGCAAAACTACCATAGCTCAAACAACAGGAAAAACAGAAAATTTCAACCAGTCAGCAGATATCGCGGCCAGTTCTTTTTTTAAAAACTGTAGATAATACCCAGTGACAAACCACTGTTATTTTCCCCGGGAATGGCTGCCAGCCGGGTGCCGCGGCCACCACCTGAAACACTATAGGCTGCGGCATCGTCGTTACTGGTAACACCATAAGCCAGATACAGTGTTAAATCTTTACCAAGTTGCCTGTCGACACCGGCAACAAACAGGCTGGCTCCGCTGTCAGGCGTATCATTATCTCCAACCTGATAAAATTGCCCGCGTAAAACATAGGCACCAAGTTTATAACTGGCTCCAATGCCGTAAAGGTCTCTGTCGCCACCCGGAATATCAGTCGCATTCTGATATAAAGCCGTCAGGCGCAGTTCATTGGTTATATCGTAATAAGCACCCAGCCGGATGGCAGAGGGGTCGAGATCATCGACACCTTCAAAATATTCATAGGCTATTGCCAGATACAGCCCTTTTACTTCATAGCTCAGAGAGGTACTGTACGATTCTCTGACATTGTCAGTAGTCGCTCCGGTAGTATTATGCGGTGTATAGTGAAACGCCCAGCTAAGGTTATTAAATGATGGGCTCTGGTATGCGATACCGTTTTTGAAACGTTCGTCGAATACGTTACCTATGGCATTAGTTCCGGTATTAATACGGCTAAGGTTGCGGATATCGCCCACTCTGTCACCAAACTGGTCTACTTTGGTACGTATTGCCTTTAACGGTGTATCAAACTGACCCACTTTCAGCGTACCGAAATTACCCCGTAACCCCACATAAGAGTCACGGTCGGCGAAAGTACCTGTACCTTCATCAAAACGAATGGTTTGCTCCAGCTGTACAAAAGCTTCCAGATCGCCTTCCAGTTTAGTACTGGCCCGGAACCCCAGACGGCTGGCATTGCTGGAAACATTGGTGCCACTGTCTTCACCATTATCTAGCTGGTCCAGAGATAAATGTGCGCGGCCATAGATAGTTACATCGGCTGCTGCTACCTGTCCTGACAGTGCCAGCAAAATGCCGGCAGCAGCGATGCTGTGACTGAATGTCTTCATTATTTAATTTCCTTGTGCGGGTAATGATTATTTTTTAACTTTCAGGGGGCAATGCTGCTGTTGTCATATTAATTTAATATAACTTTGTTCATTGTAAATCTGTTTTATTATTCAATTTTGGAATATTTTAGCGCGATATTTCAGCGTGAGAATCTGGCTGGAAAATGAGTATTTAAAGCAATGCCAATAATGTAATACCGATCAGTTAAAGTGATGCATCCACCACCTTAGTCACGCTAGCACGTCTTAAACCCTTCCCAGGAGGCTCGGTTTGCCCATCCAGGGCTCCAACGGTTAGCTGAGAGTAAGCTGATTCATGCTTAAGTGAATGATATTGTGCCAACAACGTGTGGTTAATTTTCAGGCTGCATGCTCTGTTTTGGCTCTGGTCAGGCTGACCAGCTGTTGAACACAAAAACGGATCCGTGCCGTTGCATCCGGGTTTTCTATGGTAAATCCGGGGTGGCCAGGTAAAGGCTGAAATTCATGTTCGGGCAGATAAATGTCTGTTGGCAGGGTGTAAAGGCCAAAATAATCCAGTAATGGCCGCAAGTGCTGATCCAGAATACCTGAATATAATGTTGGTCCTGTTGCAGCCACCAGAGCCAGCTTACCCCGCAGAGCGGTTGGGTCCAGTAAATCAAAGAAGTGCTTAAACAGACCAGGGTAGGCGTGTTTACTGACAGGTGCTGCAATGATCAGTGCATCTGCTTCCAGTATTTGCTGGTAAGCTTCGGCAGCCGGCTCTTCCAGCTGGCGCAGATCGCTTGCTGCTCCTACAGTGGCGGCAATATCAGTTAGTTTTATCAGGCTGGTTTGCACCATCGGAAAACAGGCTGCTTCTTTTAAATAGGCAGCAGTAAGGCTGTGGCATACCGACTGAGGGTGTAAAGCACCGGAGAATCCTGCAATCAGCATTAGTTTTGCCCCTGAATATGTAACGGGTATTGCTTACCAAGATAGTCCTGTTTTCCTATTTCGATGCCATTGTGCCGGAGAATGTTATAACCGGTGGTGATATGAAAATAGAAATTCGGTAGCAGATAAAACAGGGTATAGCCGGTTGCGCCATATTGTTCTTCGCCGGAGGGGGGGAACGGAAACTTCTGCTCTGGCTTGATAGCTAGCGTGCGTGGCGGAACCGATAACAGGTAGCTGATAGCATGGTTTACATAGGCAATATGTTGTTCCAGAGTAACAACCTCGCCAGCATAGGGTGTAAACGGATGCTGTGATAATTGTGCTATACCCTGAGCTGCCAGATCAGCGGCTCTTATCACCTGACGTGATAGCTCGTACATGTCCGGATATAACCGGCTCTGTAATAATAAACTGGAAGGATAGCCCTTAAGGTTGGCCTGATATTCGGCTTTATTCAGCAGAGACATCAGATTACTGAGGCTGCGAAGGAATACGGGAACACTGATATCATACAGGCTGATGCTCATGGCAGTAGCTCTCTGTCAGAAGATGCTGTGTGAACCCCGAAAAAGGCGCGGTACTGGGGTCAGCTGTACCGCGCTAAAACGGGACAAGGATAGATTGCTGTAAGCTTGCACCTACACTGTTACTTTATTAGATCAAAAAAATTAGTAAAGAAGATTTGTTATTTCTTTTTGGAATAATATAGTTAGTTTCTGTTACAGGAAAATACCCCATATCCAACCGGTTATATTCTATCCAGTGCCTGGGTCAGATCTGCAATCAGATCTTCCGGTGCTTCCACCCCTATGCTAAGGCGAATCAGATTATCAGTGACCCCGGCATCAGCCCGGCTGGCTGCATCCATCGCTGCATGAGTCGTACTGGCCGGGTGGCAGGCCAGACTTTCAAGATCGCCCAGGCTTACCGCCTGTGTAAACAGAGTCAGTGCGTCCAGAAAACGGCTGGCTACTGCAAAGCCTCCATCCAGCTCAATGCTGACCATACCGCCGTAGGCGCCAACGGTGTCAGTTAAAACCGGATATCCTGGGTCAGATGGCAAACCGGGAAAAATAACCTTGCTGACTTTCGGGTGTGTATGCAGAAACCCGGCAACCTGCATGGCACCTTGTAAATGTGCATCCATTCTCAGGGCCAGAGTTCGCAGACCGCGTTGCAGCAAATAAGCCTCCTGTGGCCCGATGGCAGAACCAATATGTTTAAGGGCAATGGTTCTGACTTGCTGCATAAGTGATTTAGAACCCGCAACGACACCCGCAATAATATCGCCATGTCCGCTAAGGTATTTTGTTGCACTGTGCATAACCAGATCCAAACCATGAGGCAGTGGTTTAAACAGGTATGGCGTCAGAAAGGTGTTATCGCATACGGTAATAGCGCCAGTTTTCTTGGCTGCCTCTATCACTTTACGATAGTCACTGACTTTCAGATTGGGGTTAGTAACGGGTTCAAACAGAACAATTCTGGTTGCAGGATGAATATTCTGCAGTAGTTGAGAGTCGCTCTGGTAGCTGGTGACTGTAATACCGGCACGGCTTAAGGTTTGTTTCAGAAAGGCACTGGTGCCACCATAAACAGGTTCGATAACGGCAACATGATCACCGTGGCTGGCCAACGCATACATAATGCTGCTGACTGCGGCCATACCACTGGAAACAACCAGCGCTTCATCGGCGTCTTCTAAACGGGCCAGTTGTTGTTCCAGTGCTGCCACTGTCGGATTTGCCATCCGGCTATAGATATAGCCACTATGTTCGCCGGCAAAGCGGGCTCGTCCTTCTTCTGCAGTACCATAGGTAAAAGTGCTGCTTTGGTAAATTGGAGGATTGAGGGCACCGGTTTGAGGATCCGGGCCCTGTACACTGTGGATAAGCTTGGTTTTGAATTGCATAAATTGCCTGTCTTATTATAGGTGTATCATTATCGGTTAACTGGCTGTTGCCAGCGGGTCCTGAGCTGAATAATGTGCTGCAGCGACATCCGGGTGTGAACGCAACCTGCCTTTCAGTACATTCTGGCCTACCTGATAGAATAGCGGATTTAACGGATCACTGGCGGGACCTTTTGCCTGCAAAGCCAGATGTTCCGGTAATGGCAGTAAAGGTACCGTTGCATCCAGCCGCGCTGCCATAAAGAAAGCGCAGGACAATCGCTCTATACCTGCTGGCGGGCTTACTACCCGGTGGTATGTCGCCCGAAGATATCCGTTTGATGCCAGCTCTAGTAATTCACCGATATTTACCACAAATGCTCCTGCTAAAGGAGCAGCACTCAGCCAGCCTTTTTCAGTCAGCACTTCCAGTTCTGATTGTTTACCTTGTAGAACCAGAGTGAGATACCCTGGGTCTTTATGGGCACCAACCCCCTGGTCTGCATCTGTAGTGGTTTTTCCCGGATAGCGGATCAGCTTCATATGCTGATACGGGCCACCTTCGATGGTGTTGTCAAAAGCGGTTACCGGTTGTTCCAGTACTTCAGCAAAAGCTTTAAGTAAAGTGACACAAATATCACTTAGCGCGTTTTGCCATTGCAGCAGGGTAGACTTCATTTCTGGCAGTGCTGCTGGCCATTGGTTTGGCCCATACAATTTCAGCCAGGCAGGTTCTCCATGATTGGGAAACCGGGCCGGTTCTTCGCGCATAATATCAAATTGTTCACGCCGGTCCGGTTTGCCCAGAGTCAGCTCACCTTCAAAAGCGGTATAACCACGGAAGTGAGGGGAATTACGCATCGTCACACTTTGTTTTTGCTGCGCGGATAGAGCAAAAAATTGTGCGGCCAGTTCCATAATGTGTTGCTGCCTGTCTGATGAAAGGCCATGACCTGTCAGATAGAAAAAGCCTACATCACGCGCGGCAGCGCCCAGTTGAGTCAGAAATTGCTGACGTTGTACAGCTGTGCCTTGCAATAGTTGCATATCCAGCACGGGAAGATGTAATTGCTCCATTTGTATGCCTGCTTATATCAACAACCATAGAATGCGCGCATTTTATGTGTTTCAGGCCGTGAAGCTAACGAATTAATAACTCTGAGTTATATGAATCTGAAATAATCGGATGGCTGGATATATAAGAGTCTGCAAGGGTATATAGCCGGATGTGTTTGCTGCTGGCTGCTCAGAATGCCGGATAAAGCGGGAAAATCAGCGGCACCAGCAACACACTGATGACCATGACTATCAGAGTGAAGGGGACACCAATCCGTATAAAGTCGCTGAAGCGGTATTGCCCCGGGCCAAGCACCAGCGTATTGACCGGAGAAGATACCGGCGTCATAAACGCTGCAGATGCTGCCAGAGCAACCATCATGGCAAAAGGATAAGGTGAAGCGCCTAATGAACCCGCCAGTGATATTGCAACCGGCGCCATCAATACTGCTGTGGCCGTATTGGAAATAAACAGCCCGGTCACCGCTGTCACAGCAAATAGTGTGGCCAGCAGGGTATAGTCGCTGGCATCTCCCAGCAGATACAGCATGCTACTGACGGCCAGGTCTATACCGCCTGTTTGCTGCAATGCCAGCGCAAACGGTAACATACCAACAATCAATATCAGGCTGGGCCAGTGAATTGCACGGTAGGCGCTGTTGAGATCGATACAACGGAAAGCTCCCATCAGCAAGCAGGTGATTAGAGCTGATACAACATGCGGAATCAGATTACTGACCATCAGCAGTACCATCAGCATCAGACAGCCCAAAGCATGAGGGGCTTTACTGGCAGCCGGAGTGACTTCATCTACCTCGGCTGGCAGGCTCAGCACCAGAAAGTCGCGCCCCTGACGCTGCAGGTTATGAATATCTTTCCAGTTACCGGCTACCAGCAGGGTATCTGCGTGTTGCAGTTTTTCATCAACCAGTACACCTTCCAGCGCCTGACCACTACGACGTAACCCCACCACATTCAGCTTGTGCCTGCTACGAAAAGCCAGTTCCTGAATTGTTTTGCCCGGTAAAGCGGATTCAGGTGGGAAGGCGACTTCAGCCAGACCCAGTTCATGTGCATGCATTCCAAAATAGGAATCAGGCAGTGGTTGTGGTTCCAGCCCCAGCTGGTTATATGTTTGCAGGATATTTTGTGTAGGGCGGGTCAGGTCTACCAGCAGAACATCGCCTGTCTGCGGTATGGTGTTACCGGTTGTTGTCAGTAGCAGAGTCCGGAACTTCTGCTGCCGTTCTACGGCAACAGCATTGATACCATAGTTTTTACGCAGAGCCAGTTCATCCAGTTTCTGACCAACCAGCGGAGAATCTGCCCGGACTTTTAGCCGGTGCTCCCGCTCATTCAACCGGTAAGACTGCGCCAGAGCAGTAAGTGTCAGCCGGGGGGCGTTAGCCTGACCAGCTTGTTGTGGTTGTAACCAATGGCGGGCAATTAGCATGTAGCCGATACCAAACAGCAGCACAGTCAGACCTACCGGTGTGAAGCTGAAAAAACCAAAACCTTCAAGGTCGTTGCGTAGCAGTTCGCTGTGTACCACCATGTTAGGAGGTGTTGCCACCAGTGTCTGCATACCGCTGATTAAAGCAGCAAATGCCAGTGGCATCATTAAACGGCCTGGCGGAATATTCAGCCGCGCCGCTACACTCAGAACTACCGGAATAAAAATCGCCACCACACCGGTAGAACTCATAACTGAACCAAGCAGAGTAACGGTAAGCATCAGCAGTATCAGTAATCTGGTTTCACTGTTGCCTGAGGTTTTGACCAGCCAGTCACCCAGCCGGTAAACAATACCGGTACGAACCAGGCCATCACCGATAACAAATAAAGCGGCAATAAGAATGACAGAAGGATCACTGAAACCTGCCAGTGTCTGGGATAAATCCAGAATGCCGGTCAGCGGAAATAATACCAGTACCAGCAAGGCAACGATGTCAGTACGGGGTTTATTGGCAATAAAACAGCCGATACAGAACAGCAACAGTAGTAATACCCAGAGTAATTCGCTGTTCATTGGCCGGAGGTCTCCTGTATGGCTTTAATCTCTTCAGTATAAACTGAGAGCTGGAGCGGTTGGCAAGAGGAAGAAGAACGCAGGCTGATAAGTAATGTCAGTCAGTTAAGGTGATGGCATCCATCATCTTACTCACGCTAACACGCCGTAAATACGTCCCTGTAGGCTCGATTCAGACATCCGTGTCTTCAACGGTTAGCTTAGAGTAAGCTGATTCCTGCTTAACTGATCGGCATTAGACTGATAAGCACCTTAAATAGGTGCAGGTTTATTCATCCCTTGCCAGTTTCCATTGCAGAAATGCTTTTACAACCAGCGTGGCGATGGCGATCAGTGTTAGTAGTGCAGCTGCTATAAAAGCGCCAGCGGTGTTGTAGTCTTGTTGTAGCAGTTCAATATGCAGTGGCAGGGTATTGGTCTGGCCACGAATAGTACCGGAAACTACTGAAACTGCACCGAATTCACCGACAGCTTTGGCATTGGTCAGAATCACGCCATACAGCAGTGCCCAGCGGATATTCGGCAGGGTGATATCGCGGAAAACCCGCCAGCCACTGGCGCCAAGTAGCACAGCAGCTTCTTCCTGTTCGGTACCCAGCGTTGACATAAGAGGTACTAGTTCCCGTACCACAAAAGGGCAAGAGACAAACACCGTTACCATTACCAGGCCAGGCCAGGCAAACATTAACTGGATATCATGCTGATCCAGCCAGTTAGCAAAAGGGCCGTTAGAACCATAAAGCAGCAGATAAAGTAATCCGGCAACGATAGGAGAGACAGCAAAAGGGATATCTATCAGTGTTAGCAGTAGTCGTCTGCCGGGGAAGATAAAGCGGGTGACACACCATGCTATCAGCGTGCCAAATACCAGATTAATCGGTACGGTCAGACCGGCAACAAACAATGTCAGGCCAATAGCGTGCAGCATGTCGGCATCAGCCAGGTTTTGCCACACACCACCGACACCGGCAGAAAAAGCCGCAGTGAAGATCAGAATTAACGGAATGATCAGAAAAAACACGGTAAGCGTAACACCGGTGCCAATCAGTAACGGACGTATCCAGCGGGAGTGGGATGCCTTTTTCAACGCAAACCTCCGGTAATATGCTGGTAGCGTTGCTGAATACCATTGATAACAAATAACAATAGTAATGATGCCAGTAATACTACACTGGCAATAGCGCTGGCGCCGGCATGATCAAACTCCTGCAGTTTTACATAAATCATCAGTGAGGTAACTTCAGTCAGCCACGGAATGTTACCGGCAATAAAAATAACCGCGCCAAACTCGCCGATACTGCGGGTAAAAGATAAAGCAGTGCCAGTGAGCAGTGCTGGCTTTATTTCCGGAAAAATCACCCGCCAGAACGTTTGCCAGGGAGATGAGCCAAGTGTTGCTGCCGCTTCTTCGTATTCCGGCCCGAACTCTTCCAGAACTGGCTGAACTGTGCGCACAACGAAAGGAATACTGGTAAACACCATTGCAACGACAATACCCAGCCAGGTATAAGAAACTTTGATATCCCACAGCGCCAGATACTGAC
>CAZXTH010000031.1:5565-6288 GCA_964643585.1 uncultured Pseudoalteromonadaceae bacterium | reverse complement strand
CAGCGCAGCCAGTGTCAGGCCAGCAACAGCAGTAGGGAGGGCAAAGGGTAAATCCATGAGGCCATCAAGCAGCAGCCTGCCGGGAAAACGGTAACGTGTCAGGATCCATGCCATTAGCAGCCCAAACAGCAGATTAATCACAGTTGCAACTGCAGCGGCAGAAAGGGTTACCTTGTAGCTTGCTACAACCCGTTCATCCGAGATGATCTGCCAGTACTGTGACCAGCTTAGCTCACTGACTTGTATGATTAACCCGGTTAATGGTAACAAGATCACCAGGCTGATAAAAAATAAACTGCTGCCAAGGCTTATAGTAAAACCCGGCAGCACTCTTTTGGTTGTAAAACTACGATAAAACGTCACGTTCAGCGTCGGCCTTCTGCCAGTAATTTATCCAGTTCGCCGCCATTGGCAAAGTGTTGCTGATTAACCTGTTCCCAGCTACCAAACACGTCTTCTAC
Source organism: uncultured Pseudoalteromonadaceae bacterium (assembly GCA_964643585.1). GTDB lineage: Bacteria > Pseudomonadota > Gammaproteobacteria > Enterobacterales > Alteromonadaceae > Alishewanella. The sequence goes on along the minus strand of CAZXTH010000031.1, from coordinate 5,827 downwards.
GGTAAAAAGTTTGGTTTGTGGGAATTGTGCAGCTGTTGCAGCAACGACCTCTGGATGATGCACGCGGTAGAAATATCTGGCAAGCACTTCCTGCGCTTGTTTGCTGTACAGGTATTCCAGATAGGCTTTAGCTTCTTTTTCTGTGCCGTTGCGGCTGACATTGCGATCAATCCAGGTTACCGGAAATTCTGCCAGTACATTAACAGGCGGCACAACCCGTTCGAACTGCTGGTCTGGATACTGGGCAATAATATTATTTACC
>CAZXTH010000031.1:2752-5555 GCA_964643585.1 uncultured Pseudoalteromonadaceae bacterium | reverse complement strand
CTGATTCAAAAGTAATCAGAACATCGCCCAGTCCACGGTCTACGAAAGAGGTTGTTGCACCACGACCACCAGTGTCGAAAACCACTACCCGGCTAAGAAAGGTTTTTACCCACTCACGGGCTTTCTGTTTGTCATTGCCAAAATGCTGTAATGCATCACCGTATGCTCCAAGATAAGTATAACGGGCATTACCAGAGGTTTTAGGGTTGGGGAATACCAGCGTTACGCCATCGTTGGTTAGATCCTGCCAGCTTTTGATACCTTTCGGATTACCTTTTCTGACCAGAAAAGCCATAGTGGAGTAATAAGGCGAGCTGTTATTGGCCAGACGTTCGCGCCAGTTTTCAGGAATCAGTTTGCCACGCTGGTGCAGGATATCGATATCTGTCGTTTGGTTAAATGTGACGACATCAGCCCGCAATCCCTGAATGATTGCCTGAGCCTGACGGGATGAGCCGCCATGAGACTGGTTTATTACCAGCGTTTCACCAGTTTGCTGTTTCCAGTGTTCGATAAACAGCGGGTTGATTTCTGCAAATAACTCCCGGGCAATATCATAACTGCTGTTCAGTAGTTCTTTGGCATTAACAGGTTGCAGTAACTGGCTGGCCAGTAACAATGACACCAATAAAGTATTACGCATAGGTTTCTCCGCGCGGGCTGAATGGTGTTCAGTTTAATATGCCTGAGGGTTACTACAATGAGTATGTTAAGTACTTTTTGTTCTATATAAGTCAGCCTGTTTATATAAGCTCAGTGTAATTATGTTCTGTCAAAACATCCGTCACCTTACCCACACTAACACGCCGTAAACCCTTCCCTGGGGGCTCGATTTATAAACTGCATCCTGAAGTTTACCCTTCGGGCCAGCAGAGCTGTTCAAATCCGTTCCTGACGGATTTGTCGCCCATCCAGGACTCCAACGGTTAGCTTAGAGTAAGCTGATTCCTGCTTAAGTGAACGGCATTAGAGTAGTTCCACGGTTTTATTTCGCACTATTCACATGCTACGATCAGCCAATCTGGATTTAAAGGATAAATAATGTGACTCTGGTACGCGAAAAACTGGTTTTGCCCAATGGTGAAAATAAGCTGTTACTGCACTCCTGCTGCGCCCCCTGTTCTGGTGAAGTCATGGAAGCTATTCAGGCTTCAGGTATTGATTACACTATTTTCTTTTATAATCCAAATATTCATCCGAAAAAAGAATACGAACTACGCAAAGAAGAAAATATCCGCTTTGCTGAAAAACATAACGTACCTTTTATAGACGCCGATTACGATACTGATAACTGGTTTGCCCGAGCTAAGGGGATGGAATTTGAACCAGAACGCGGCGTGCGCTGCACTATGTGTTTTGATATGCGGTTTGAGCGCACAGCACTATATGCGCATGAACATGGTTTTAATGTTATCAGCAGCTCGCTGGGTATTTCGCGCTGGAAGAATATGCAACAGATTAATGACTGTGGTGTGCGTGCTGCATCTCATTATCCGGATATGTTGTATTGGGATTATAACTGGCGTAAAAAAGGCGGCTCCGCCCGGATGATTGAAATCAGTAAACGTGAGAGCTTTTACCAGCAGGAGTATTGTGGCTGCGTTTATTCATTGCGCGATACCAACAAACATCGTTTGGCTCAGGGCCGGGAAAGAATTCAGCTGGGTGTGTTGTATTACAGTCAGGATGAAACAGAACACGATCAGACAGCTGAATAAAATAACCCCCGCAGCTCCAGCGGGGGTTATTACTACCTGCCCCATCTTAACGGGCGTTAGTACTTTCAAAAATCTTATCAGCTGATGCGGCAACAAAACCGGTATACAGTTTGCCGTCGGCTTTCGGATAACGCAGCGCAAACTCATAGAAGCAGCTTGGTATCTTTACTTCAACATCGCTGAATTTCACCGGGAAATCATCTGCCAGCGTAGAAGACTGTTCCAGTAATACTTCCGGTGTTCCTTTTATTTCACCGCCAGAGGTATTCAGCGGGAAACCGGCATCTTTCAAAGCCTGATTAACCTGCTGGATAGTGCTGAAGTTTTCCAGGTCATTAATGCTGACCGTAAAGTGGTTAGCTCGATAACCCCAGGCTGCCATCCAGGCGGCGTACTCGCTTTCTGCCAGCAACTTCTCATACGTGGTTTTACTTACCTGCCAATGCGCTCCTGAATACAGGAAATTATCAGCTGTTACTGCAGATTCCGGGATCTGTTCAACCAGCTCTGCTACGGTTTTTTGCAGAAACGGGGAGCATTTTTCGACCAGCAACTCAGAAATAAATACCTTTGGCTGGCGAGGATCGCTGTGCTCATAATGTTTGGCATAAAGCTTTTTAGCTTCAAAATGATATTCGCCGCATTCTTTATAACCTACTGCCAGAAAATGGGCTGCCAACTTTTCCAGCCCAACTTTTGGCAGGTTAAATGTACGTAATGCGATATGGTCGTTAATGACATCATCCTGTTGAGATGACCCTAACAGCTTATGAACCTTCACCGCCGACGGCGTAACAGACAGATAGTTCTGCCACAGCTGCCGGAATAACTCGTTAACATTGCTATGCATAATAATTCTCCAGTCCCCGGTATTGCCGGTTTACTATTTTATGATTTTCAGATTTTATCCAGATAAATAAAACGCGCCATTGCGCCATCGGTCAGCTGCAATGCCTCTGCCATAGCAGGACTAACCAGCAACTTGCTACTTTCTTCATCAAAGCGGGCTTCCTTACCAAAAGTAGCGCGGAATTGCTGCAGTGCACAGTTTGCTACGGCCAGAGTATGTTGCCCCTGTACCGGTG
>CAZXTH010000031.1:966-2742 GCA_964643585.1 uncultured Pseudoalteromonadaceae bacterium | reverse complement strand
TACGCGTACCTCAACCTTACGGCTGCCGGCAACTGATTTAATCTGACTGAGCTTCGCTTCCACTGTTGGTCCTGCATCGAATAAATCGATGTAACCACGGTGGCCGAAGCCTTCTGCTTCCAGCATCTTCAGTGCTGGTTTTGTATTCTGGTGAACTTGTCCTATCACCTGCTGCGCCGTTTCCGGTAGCAGGCCAACATAAATCGGGTGGCGCGGCATCAGTTCAGCAATAAACGCTTTTTTACCAATCCCAATAAGGTGATCTGCGGTCGGAAAATCAATGGTTAAAAACAACTGCTGTAACCAGTGCCAGAACGGCGGCTGCCCATTATCATCAGCGGCACCACGCATTTCTGCAATCACCCGGTCAGAAAAACGCTGCGGGTATTCCGCCATAAACAAAAAGCGCACTTTAGATAAAAAGCGGCCTGCATGGTTACGGCGGTAACTTTCCCGCAAAAAAAGCGTACAAATCTCTGAAGCACCGGTGTAATCATTACACAGTGTCAGAGTTTTCAGCTGATTAAACACATTCAGCTCAGCAGAATGGTGAATAACCGTATTCTGCTGAAAATGATACAGCGGGGTCTGTAATCCCACCGAAGCTTCAATACCTGTGGTACCGACAATTTCACCGGTAGTCAGGTCTTCCAGTACAAACAGGTAGCCCTGTTCTCCCGGTTGGCGAACCTCTGCTGCAAAGCTATGCTCTGCATGGTGAATCTTCTGCCATAAGCGCTCGTCGTTGACCGGCAGCGAAGTAAAACCGTGGCCGGATTCAATGGCTATCTGCTTCAGTGCAGAGAAATCTGCTGATGTTATCGGTCTGATCACTAACATCACTGTCACCCGTTATGCCTGAACCAGTTTCGCTACTGCCTGCTCGAAACGTTTCAGACCTTCCGTTATATCAGCATCAGGGATAACCAGTGACGGAGCAAAACGCACAATGCTGGCTCCGGCAACCAGTGCCATCAGCCCCTGATCTGCCGCTGCCAGCATAAAATCACGGGCTTTACCACTATAATCACTGTTCAGCACGGCACCTATCAGTAAGCCTTTGCCGCGGATCTCACTAAATACGTGGTATTTCTCATTAATTTTACGCAGGCCATCTTTGAACAACTGCTCTTTAGCTGCTACGCCATTTAATACCTCAAGTGTATTTACAGTATTAAAAGCAGCCAACCCGACAGCACAGGCCAATGGATTACCACCATAGGTTGAACCATGGGTTCCTACCACCAGATGTTTAGCAATATCAGTTGTAGTCAGCATCGCGCCGATTGGAAAACCGCCGCCCAGAGCTTTGGCTGTGGTCAGAATATCCGGTGTTACCCCGCTATCCATGTAGGCATAGAGTTTACCGGTACGGCCCACACCTGTCTGAACTTCATCAAAAATCAGCAGTGCATTGTGTTGGTCACACAGCGCTCTTACGCCTTTAATAAACTCAGCGGTAGCAGGCATAATGCCACCCTCACCCTGCACCGGCTCAATCATAACGGCACAGGTATTATCAGAAATCAGCGCTTTTACACTATCCAGATTGTTAAACTCGGCGTGATCGATCGCTTGAGGTTTAGGGCCAAAACCATCTGAATATGCACTTTGGCCACCAACGGTTACCGTAAAGAAAGTACGACCGTGAAAGCCTTGTTTGAAAGAAATAATCTGATCTTTCTGCTCGCCATATTTGTCTTTCGCGTAGCGGCGGGCCAGCTTCAGCGCAGCTTCGTTTGCTTCAGCACCAGAGTTTGCAAAATAGACTTTTTC
>CAZXTH010000031.1:473-956 GCA_964643585.1 uncultured Pseudoalteromonadaceae bacterium | reverse complement strand
GATGCGACTTTTGCTGAAAAAGTCGCATCAGTTAACGCTTTTGCCAGTTTGAGAGCGGGTTCGTTAGTCATTACATTTGATAAGTGCCACAATTTGTCTGCCTGCTCTTTCAGGGCTGACACCAGCACAGGATGGCAGTGACCAAGGCAGTTAACAGCAATACCACCGGCAAAATCGATATATTCTTTACCTTCCTGGTCCCAGACGCGTGAACCCTGGCCTTTGACCGGAATCACTTTTGCCGGAGCATAGTTAGGTACCATCACTTCATCAAATAAACTTCTTGTAACCTGCATAACCACCTCATATCCCAGAGCTATTCTGTTTATGTTATTTCTTTCATTATATTGGCCACCTCTGTCAGATTGCAGTACCATTATGTGCAAATTTAATAGCAAAAGCTGCAATTTGACCAACAGGTAAAGCAAAGTGATAAGTAAAGAAGATGAAAAACTGCTGGCCCTGTTAAAACGGGATGCCAGA
>CAZXTH010000031.1:0-463 GCA_964643585.1 uncultured Pseudoalteromonadaceae bacterium | reverse complement strand
TGCCAGAGCCAGCATCTCAGACCTGGCACGAGCACTGAATTTATCCCGTTCTACTGTACAAGCACGGATAACCCGGCTGGAACAGAGCGGCATTATCAAGGGCTACTCAGCAGAATTGGGGGACGAATATACCGCATCACTGGTATCTGCCCATGTCAGTATTAAAGTGAAGCAGAAGCTCACTGCCAAAACTAATATTGAACTTAAGCATATCCCGCAGGTATCGGCTTTATATGCCATCAGTGGTGAATATGATTTGATTGCTATTGTGCAAGCCCAAAGCACTGAACAGTTAAGCCATATTCTGGACGACATCGGCAATCTTGATGGTGTAGAACGCACAACCTCATCGGTTATTCTGGAAACCAAATTCACCCGCTGATCTTATAATGCCAATTCCATTCTCTAAGCAGGAGTCAGCTTACTCTAAGCTAACCGTTGGAGCCCATCCTGGGCTCCAACG
>CAZXTH010000030.1:5257-16712 GCA_964643585.1 uncultured Pseudoalteromonadaceae bacterium | reverse complement strand
ATGGTGCCCAGACCCGGAATCGAACCAGGGACACGCGGATTTTCAATCCGCTGCTCTACCGACTGAGCTATCTGGGCAAAACTTTTTTGCGTTTCTGCTTTTAACTTTTCATCCGGTTATTGTCACCGGCTGAGCTATCCTAGCAGCGCGGGGGGTATTAAACGGATTTTGCCAGACTAAGTCAACAGAAATTTTTATTTGCTAATCCGATAGCTTATAAGTTGAACAAACCTTGTTCAACAGAGCACCACAGCACAAACTGCGGTGCTCAAAACGCCTTGTCAGGCTTTTAATACTGTAGCAACCGCTTTAGCAAAATAATCAATATTACTGTGGTTTAAACCAGCAATACTGACCCGGCTGGAACCAACCATATAGATGCTAAACTCGGTACGCAGGCGGTCTATTTGCTCTTTGGTTATTCCCAAAAAGCTGAACATACCATGCTGGCGGGTGATAAAGCTGAAATCCTGCGCAATCCCTTCGGCTGCAAACTTATCAATAATCAACTGACGATACTGATTAATTCTGTTGCGCATCTCTGCCAGTTCTTCCAGCCACAATGTGGTCAGTTCCTGGCTATCCAGAATATGACTGACAATAATGGCGCCATGCGCCGGTGGCATAGAATAAATAGCCCGAACCACGTTCAGCAGGTTCGCTTTAGACACCTCAGCGGTTCTGCTATCTGCAGCAACAATACTGACAGCACCAATACGCTCGCGGTATAAACCGAAATTTTTAGAGCAGGAAGTACATAACACCAGCTCTTCTACCTGGTCAGCCAGATGGCGCAAGCCAGCTGCATCATCATCCAGACCAGTACCAAAGCCCTGATAAGCCATATCTACCAGAGGCGTGAAACCACGCTCTTTTGCTACAGCAGCAAACTTTTTCCACTGCTCAAAATTCAGATCCATACCACTTGGGTTATGGCAGCATGCATGTACCAGCACGACATCACCAGCAGGCACTTTTGCCAAATCCGCAAACATTGCCGCTTCATCCAGCGCTTTAGTTGCGTAATCGTAGTAGGCGTATTCTTTTACATTCAGGCCTGCAGCTTTAAACAATGCAATATGGTTTGCCCAGGTTGGAGTGGTAACCCAGATAGTTGCATTAGGGTTAGCACGCTTAATAAATTCTGCCGCAACCCGTAGCGCACCTGTACCGCCCGGAGTATGCGCAGTGGCAACACGACCAGACAGCAATACTTTGTGGCTGTTACCGAATGCCAGCTTCTCAATGTGGCTGTTAAAGCCCAGATCTCCTGCCATACCAATGTAGGTTTTGGTATCTTCCTGCTTCAGACGTAACGCTTCAGCCTGTTTAACACTTTTGAGTACCGCGGTATGCCCCTGTTCGTCTTTATAAACACCAACGCCCAGATCAACTTTATTTGGATTTGGATCTTCTTTATAAGCGGCCATTAACCCCAAAATAGGATCAGTAGCAACCGGCTGTAACTGAGAAAACATAGCGTTCTACCTGGTTAAGTTATTGCAATTAAAGTTAGGGTAAATACATCGGTACTGCCAGACATACAGCAACCAGCAATGCCATCGTATCAGAAGTGAAAACGTGCTGCCTGAAGTCTTCGGCATCAACAATACCGGCTATTCTGCCTGATTGGTCAAACAGAGGCAAACAGGCTTCAGCCTGCACTTTCGGGTCGCAGGTGTAATATTCTCCACCCACCTGTAAATAAGCACTGACATCATTAATTACCCGGCCTTTGCCACTCAACCCTACAGTGCTGTTATTGCTGATTCGGGCAAACTCAGCGGTCAGTGGAAACTCTGCACGGGAAGGCGCCCCATAATAAGCCAGTTTAACCAGCACAGGTTCAGCCGCAGTATTGTGACGAGCCTGATAAATTCCAAACCAGGCTAAACCTGAATGTTGCCGGAAAAAACGGCTGATCAGTGTTAGCTTAATCAGAGCTTGCCGGTTAGTATCGGTTTTTCCGCCAAGAATGGCAGTCAGATCGTAAGGCTCTTCAGCTAAATGCCCAAACAATGAGCAGGCACCACCTTCACCTAATTCGGGTACCTGATACTGCCAGTTGATCTCTGGTTCTGCTTCCTGTGTTAAATAACTTTCCAATAACTGCGCATAGTGAGCAGTACGTTCGGTCAGATCACCAAACTGTGCCAGCAGACCACTGCGTTCAAGATAACGGTGCACAAGATCGTTAAGGGGAGATAAATACGACATCAGAGTCCTCAGTACATCGCAATGCTGCTCAATCAAAGTTAAAGCATCCATCACCTTACTCACACTAACACGCCGCAAGCCCTTCCTTGGAGGCTCGGTTATGAACTTCATCCATGAAGTTCACCTTGCAGGCCAGCGGAGCTGTTCAAATTCGTTCCTGACGAATTTGTCAGGCATCCTGCCTTCAACGGTTAGCTTAGAGTAAGCTGATTCCTGCTTATATAAATGACAAAACAGCACACCAGGCTTTATAGCCATCCAGATATCTAAAAAACAGATGCATTTTACAGATAGCACAGAAAAACCACAACAGACAGTAAGAATAAAGTTGCCGCGTACAACGTGGCTGGTTAAGCTTTAAGGTATGTTCCCTGAACCACAGATCAACCCCAGCTATGGCAGAAAAAAAACTCTCTCTGGCTGACTGGCAAACCAGTCTCAAATCATCAGAAACCGCAAAAGAACAGCCCACTGCTCAGGTAGCAGACAGCAATCTGGTTTATTCAACCACTACTGGCCGTATTACAGAACCTAAATCACAAAAAGCCAGCGGCGAAGCCTTTGCTGACGGTGTAGTGAGAATCAGGCGCGAAACCAAAGGCAGGGGCGGTAAGGCAGTACTCACCATCAGCGGTATTGCCGAATCACACGAGAAACTGGCAGATATCGCTGCCAGGCTGAAAAAACACTGTGCCTGTGGCGGTTCAGTAAAAGACGGGATAATTGAAATACAGGGAGATAAACGCCAGCAAGTTGAACAACTGCTGCAACAGTTAGGGTATAAAACCAAATGGGCCGGCGGTTAAGTACCACCGGCAGCATTATTTATTACAGCTTATATCACAACTTAATCCGCGACTGTTTCACGGTTATATCCCTGCCCAACCGCTTCAGAGAAAAAGCTCTCTTTCAGCCAATAAGGACGTTGCTCAGTATTGGCAATATCCAGTGCGATATTAAAGTTAATATCGGCAAACACAGCGCCGAAGTCATAGCGAATAGCACCGTATTCCTTGGTCAGTGTAGCAATATCATCTGATGGCTTATGGTAGTGTTTAGCAAAGAAACTACCCCAAATTTTTGCAGCATCCTGATCTTTATCCTGTGAAGTAAAGCCTGTCATCAGAAACACCGCCGGTACGCCTTTCTTTACCAGCGTATAGTGATCAGAACGGGTAAAAATTGCTTGCTCTGGCATAGGATCGGCACTCAGTTTAATACCTTCTTTTGCAGCGGCTTGCTCTACCACTTTACCCAGTGAAGAATGATTGGCCCCGAAGGCTATCATGTCGGCAAACGGGTACAGTAATACCGGCATATCCAAATTCACATTCGCCACCAGCTTATCCATTGGTTTAAGCGGGTAATGGGCAAAATAATCCGCACCCAGTAAACCTTTTTCTTCACCGGTCACTGCCAAAAATAAAATAGAGCGTTTTGGTGCCTGTGGCAGATTTGCAAACAAACGGGCAGTTTCCAGCAGGATAGACATACCTGCGGCATTGTCCATTGCACCATTATTGATTTTATCGTCAGTGCGCAAATCGTTACTCAGGCCAATATGATCTGAGTGGGCAGTAATAACCACATATTCATTTTTCAGCAGCGGATCAGATCCCGGCAGGATGGCTGCAACATTCGGACTTTGCAAATTCTCATGTACAGACTGTCGGCTCAATGTGGCTGAAACACCTAGCTCAAAACCAGCAGGAACCAGCTGTTGATCCGTTTCTGCAAAGATTTCATTCAGCGATTTCGATGCTGTCGCGAACAATGGAGCTGCGGCTTCATAATGCACATAGGCAGAGCCTTTCAGCCCAGGCTCAACCCCACCGGGTGTACCATCTTCATGCAACCATTCCATCGATGGCGTATTCAGATACAGCAAACTGCTGGCGTAAGGGCGTACTTTTTCACGCTCCGGCGTATGCAGGGTAATAACCCCGACTGCGCCACGCTCTGCAGCATAACGGGCTTTCAGGCTACTCAGGTGAGCGGCTTCTTCACTCGGTAACGATTGTGGCCGGCCGGTCAGCATTACTACAATTTTTCCCTGTACATCTAATCCGGCATAATCATTCAGACCAAAAGCGTCAGAAACCAAGCCATATCCAACAAAAACCAGTGGCGCAGTTATGCTGGAATGCGTATCCAGCAAATCAGGACCGGTAAAAAAAGCCTTAGGGTAAGCCAGAGCAATATCCTGCCCGCCATTATGCACTGTCAGCCCGGCACTTCCCGGTACTAAACGCGCTTGGCGCAAAGGTACCTGCTGGAAGTAACTGCCATTCTCTCCGGCGGGTTGCAGCCCCAATTGTTGCAACTGGGTAGCAAGATACAACGAAGCAATCTGATGCCCGCGGCTGCCGGTATCGCGCCCTTCCAGCTCATCAGATGCCAGAAAACGCAAATGCGCTTCAATAGCAGCAGCGCTGGCTTTTTGCTGTGCAGCCGGGTAGTTGTGCGCAACTGTTGCGCACCCGATAAGCCCAGCCAGAGATAAAGCAGCTAAGGCTGAAAACGTTAACTTCATTCTTATTCCTTAAAAACACAACCGATAGTACATAATGCCATATCACTCAGTTAAGCTTCAGGCATCCATCACCTTATTCACACTTACACGCCATATACCAGATGATATAAAGGCTTATTACATTCGCGATAACACCCGTGGTGGAATTTTGCCTTCCCGGCCGGCTGAAATCATTTTCTCATGATAATGACCGTAAGCGTTACGGGCTAATTCTTTGTTATCCATTGCCCAGTATGCATCTGCCAGATTTAAGTAGGCGACGGTCCGCTCAGGGTGTTTCTTCGTTATGTGCTTCAGCAGTTCCGCCGCTTCAGCATAATAGCCCGATTGTTCAAACAGAAAACCCAGATCATTCGACCAGCTAACCTTACGCGGATAATAAAATTTTTCGACAATGTATTCCTCTGGCTCACATGCTTCATCCCGGCCTTCGGCGATAAAATAGCTGATTAGCAGACTCAGCTCTGCGGTATCGCCGTTCCTGAAAGCTTTTAATGCCAAGTCAAAATTATTGGCTGTCATCTCAGACATCAGCTTTTCCGGTACAGCGTCTTGCTGCTGGTTCGCGATGTATAAAGCCCGTAATTTATCAAAGGCTCTGGCACCATCGAAATCATTTAATGTGGCAGCTCCTAACCTTGTGTCATCGATCAGGTAAGTACTAAGCAGCGATTGATCGCAGCGGTGATTATTGACGTTTAGAAAAATATGGGAAAGTGCAAAAGTTTTTGCATTCGGCTCAAATCTAAATTTCAGATTGTAATTATAAACCGAATTATCTTCTTCCTTAGTTCTTAAGGAGACATAACTCCCGGCTTTCATGGCAGGATAAATGATGTTATAGGTTTCGCCCTGGATATCGACAACAGATACCCTTCCATTATTTTCAGCGAAAGAATCCACTATATATCCGTTATAGCTGTAGGGAGAATAGGCATTCTTGATTTTAGGCAGCGCCTGGGTAGTATCAACAAAGTTATTACCTGTGCTATCGGTAATAACAAGACGCTGCGCTTGCTCCCCCTCGCTATCGATAACATAGAGTTTCCCTGCTGCATCACCAAGTGTTACAGGTAGCTCCAGAGCTGGCGTACTTACAGACTCAGCCATAGCGGCAGAAAGGCTGAACAATAAAGCAGAGGTTAATACCCAATACGGTTTGCTAAATCTGTTGTATTTCATGTTTCAACACCCGATAGAAAACAGAACAGGCCTAAAAGCACCATTCACCTGATCGTAAATGAGCATTTAAGCCTGTTTTAACGCCTTAAGCCCAGGCATATTTTGCCTGAGTTTACGGCTCCATAAGAATAACAGTCAGTTTACTCTGATGGCTGGTAACGCTGCTCATATTTATCATGCAGCTGTTTGTTGCGGTTATTCAGATCTACCGCGCGGCCATCAATCCACATATAGCGGACTTTGTGAGTCAGATAATCAAAAATATCCCCGTCCGACACCACCAGACTGGCCGCTTTGCCAACCTCAATACTGCCGATGTTATCTGCCACACCGGCAATTTGGGCAGCATTAATCGTAACAGAACGTAATGCCTGCTCTGGTGCCAGCCCGAAAGCCATTGCCTGGCCTGCAGCATAAACCACATTACGGGTATCCCAGTAACCATCCAGCGACAGTGCAAAGTTAACCCCTGCTTCTGCCAGGGCAGCCGGAGTACGGAAAGCCTGATTATAAGCTTCATCTACTCTGGTAGGCAGACCATAAGGTGCAGTGAAAACTACGTTAACCTGCGCAGTTGCCAGCTCTTCAGCCATCCGCCAGCTGTCACGGCCGCCGACAATATTCAGTTTCAGGTTATATTCTTTCGCTAGAGCTATCGCCTGCCGGATCTGGCGCTCATCATCTGCATGCACAAACAGCGGTAATTCACCTTTGAACACCGGAATCATCGCCTGCCAGCGTGAATCTACGCCACGGTTAAGTCCGGCCTGTTCTGCATCGTAATACGCTTTGGCATTTTTGAAATGCTGATGCAGCTGCTCCAGCCGTTGCTGATTGGTTTTGCGGACTTCTTCCGGCGGTCTAGGGTTCCAGCGGGAACTCTGGCTACCGGCATTTGGCCACTTAACATGTAAACCGGTTTTATCGCTGACGGTAGCGTCCAGATAATTCCAGGCATCGAGCTGTACCAGTGCCGATTGCCCCATCAGCATTTCACCATCAGGGTAAATCAGGCTGTAGCTAAAACCGTTACTGCGAATAGTAGGAATGACTTCTGAATCAGCATTAAATGCCACTTTAGCCCGCAGATCCGGGTTAGTTTGAGTAATTTCAGTAGAGTCATCCGTTGAGCGCACAGCAGAAATTTCAATCAATCCCAACTGGTTTGCCACAGCAATCAGCCCCGGATACAGATGCTTACCCTGTAATTCCAGAACCTGTGCATTAGCAGGCGCATTCAATCCTTGCCCGATTGCAGTAATTTTACCTTGCTCAAACAATACATCGGTATTTTCCTGCACGCCATTGGTTACCGTGTGTACTGTTAAGCCTTTTAATAACACCGGCGCGGCCTGAGCCTTTCCCGGTACCATATCATGGGCAGCTGCACCGGCAGATAACAGCACCAGCAAACTGCTCACAGATAACATTTTCATATTCAGTTTCATGTTGCAGCTCCTTAATTAGTGAGAGAAACCAAGATGTAACCAATCACCCTGATCATCACAGTGCCAGATAGGTTCATCTTTTTTGTAGGTGCCTTTGCTGCCATTTCTGGCACTGTCACCGGCGGCCAGTACTTTCTGTACCAGAGCCTGTTTCTCTGCCGCAACCTGTTGCTGCATCACAACATCCTGCTCAACATCAAAATATTTGGTGCCTTCAATCCAGGTTTGTTGGGCACGGCTGTATACCGATAACGGATGTCCGCTCCACAGTACAAAGTCGGCCTGTTTGCCTGTTTTAATTGAACCAGTGGTATTATCTATTTTCAGCTGCATGGCTGGGTTAATCGTCACCATTTTCAGCGCTTCATGCTGATCCATACCACAATAAGCGACCGATTTTGCTGCCTCCTGATTCAGGCGGCGCTGTAAATCCGGGCTGTCTGAATTGATACTGACGTTCAACCCCTGATCCGCCATAATACAGGCGTTGGTCGGAATCGCGTCCTGCACTTCCATTTTATAAGCCCACCAGTCAGCAAACGTAGATACGCTGGAACCGTGTGCTTTCATTTCTTTGGCCACTTTGTAGCCTTCAAGAATGTGAGTAAAAGTTGTAACTTTAAACCCGGTTGCTTCAGCCAGTTCAATCAACATCAGAATCTCAGACGCCACATAAGAGTGGGTATGGATAAAACGCTGGTTATCCAGAATTTCTACCAGCGTTTCCAGACGGAAATCTTTACGCGGAGGTGCAATATCAGCTTGCTGCCGTTTGGACAGCTTGTTGTATGCCTGCCAGTTGGCTTTATATTCTTTCGCCGCCTGAAACGCATCAGCGATAGTGGTTTCTACCCCGATACGGGTTTGCGGATAACGGATAGTAAATGCTTCGCCCCAGTTTGACTGTTTCACGTTTTCACCCAGTGCAAACTTAATACTGGCCGGTGCATTTTTAAACTTCAGATTTTCAGCAGTTCCGCCCCAGCGGTACTGGATGATCTGTGCTTTACCACCAATAGGGTTAGCACTGCCGTGCAGCAGCTGGGCAGTTGTTGTACCGCCAGCCAGGCCACGGTAAATACCAATATCATCTGCATTCAGTACATCGCCGATGTGCACTTCAGACGTCACGGCATCGGTACCTTCGTTTACACCCATTTCAATGGCTACGTGTGAGTGCTCGTCAATAATTCCCGGTGTCAGGTGCAGGCCTGTACCGTCAATTACCGTATAACCGCGTGGTGTAGATAACGATTTACCGATACGCTCGAATTTACCGTTACGCACCAGTACGTCGGTATTTTCCAGTACGCCGTCTTGCTCCGCTGTCCAGACAGTCACATTACGGATATGGACATTCTGCTGCTGCGGCAGCGTGTTCAGACCAAAAGCCCGGTTAGGGTAAGTCAGCTGCGACACAAAGGCTTCTGGCTGTTTTTTCTCAGTAGCTTTTTTCTCTGTATTACTCAGTGACTGGCGTGCAGCACTTAGTTGCACTACCTGTTCTGCTATCGCCAGCTTACCGGTCAGTTGCTGGTTAGCAAGCTGTCCACTGAACTGGGCCAGTACATTTTCGCCGGTCAGCTCGGCCAGGTTCAGCACAAAATGCAGTTGCGAACCGTGGCTATGCAGATGCTGCAATTTAATTTGCTTTGTTTTGTCCGTGTTACCAGTCAGCTGAGCCGTGCCAGACAATTTGTTGTCGTCGCCGGTTAAAGTCAGTTGCAACGACTTGCCTGACACATTGACGGTATATTCCCCGGCAAACCCGGTTGCAGGAATCGCTTTAAACTGGTGTTGTTGCCCGCGGATCCAGGTAGCAACAATCTCACCGTCAGCGAACAAATCGCCATTAGCCACCACCAGATCAGCACGGTAACCTGAGGCTATTTTGCCCAATTGGTCACTGACACCGGTCAACTTTGCCGGAACAGTAGTCAATGCAGCCAGAGCTGTTTCTGCCGGTAATCCATACTGCACCGCTTTACGCAGATTTGGCCAGAACTGATCTTTTTTATCCAGTTTGTAAGTAGTTAACGCAAAAGGTACACCTGCTTTTGCCAGCTCGGCAGCATTAGCCGGGGCACGTTCCCAGTGGCGTAAATCTGCCAGCGAAACATCCAGTTGATCATCCAGCCGCGCCACTTCCGGAGCCGCCGGGAAGTCCAGTGGTAAAATCAGTGTACGATTGATGTTCTTAATTTGTGGTAATTGGGCATATTCATAACCGGAACCGACAATAGCGGCATTTTTCAGGCTGAACTCACGCAACAAGCTATCTACCCGCAGCAAGGCACGGTCATCGGCGCTTTCAAAGATCAGTCCTTGTTGCTCCAGCTTTGCCAGACTTTCCAGTGCAGCGTTATACTCAATTGGTGCACCAAAATAGCGAACATCCGTTTTACCATAAGCCTGCTGATACCAGTTGGCATCACTCAGTGTCTGGCGGATTAATGCAATACTGCCCATTAGTGATGAAGGATAGCTCTGGGTAGAGCTGCCTTTACTGAATGACATAAACTGGCTGCCATCAGCTTTAAGTACCAGTTGGTTAGCAATCCCCTCACCCAGAGAGCTTACGAATGCATTGCCACGAAAAATACCATCCATCCGGGCAGACTGAACAGCAGTAAACCCTAGTTTCTGCAGGGCTTCAGCTTCTTTTTTATCCGGAGCAAACACGTTAACCCAACGCTGTTCAGCATGGATGGCACCATTGCTGGCATTACCACCTTTACGCTCATTCTGGTAAACCGGCTTACCTCTGCCACGAGACTGTTCTGCGGCTTTTTCTTTCTTAATACCATACTGGGTATAAGGGTCGATAAATCCCGGATAAATATAGTACTGGCTGGCATCAATCTGTTGGTAACCTGCAGGCACTTTTACCTTGGTACCTACTTCAACAATACGGCCATCTGCAATCAGCACAGTAGCACCTGACAGTTGTTTGCCTGGCTCTGTAACAACAGTAGCACCGGTCAATGCAACCAGATTAGGCGTAATATCGCGAATTCCCTGAAGGGGCGATGTCTGGTCAGCATGGCTGATACCGGCCGCCGCCAGCAATGCCATACTGAGTAATGACAATCGGGTTGATATCATAAATTTTTTTCCCTGAATTAAATTGTATTAATTATAAAGTTCAGGTAGCCAATCTCCTGTTCTGCCAGAGGCATACTGAAGTAATAGCCCTGAACCAGGTAGCAAGCATTTTGTTTCAAGAACTCAACCTGTTCTGCCGTTTCTACTCCCTCTGCTACTACCCGTAAATTCATTTTCTGGGCCATAGCGATAATCGCAGCAACAATATCCATGTCGTTTTGATCATCAGGAATATCCTTGACAAAAGAACGATCTATCTTCAGCTCGTCTACCGGAAAGCGCTTTAAATAATTAAGCGAAGAATAGCCTGTACCAAAGTCGTCAATTGATAAAGCCACACCAAGGCGTTTTAACTGATTTAACTGTTTAATAGCCGCATCAGTGTCCCCCATCAACATACTTTCAGTGATTTCAAAGATTAAGTGATGCGGGCTGGCGCCGGTACGTTTGATAATCTGCTCCACAATATCCGGCAGATTGTCATCATTAAACTGTCTGGCTGATAAATTGATAGCCAGAGTGACATCATTACCCCGGCTGTGCTGCCGGGATAAAAAGCGGCAGGCTTCAAGCAATACCCATTCACCAATCTGCACAATCAGGCCGGTACTTTCAGCCACCGCAATAAACCGGGCCGGCGGCACCAGCGTATTATCCGGCCGCAGCCAGCGCAGCAGTGTTTCGTACCCCACTATTGTATCTGTGCGAATATCAATTTTAGGCTGGAAATACAGCCGGAACTGATTCTGACGAATAGCTTCACGCAGATCATTTTCAATCTGTAACCGCTCTTTAGCTGCTTCGTTTAAGTCATTACTGAAAAAATGATAGGTATTGCGGCCTCTGGCTTTAGCTTCGTACATTGCCAGATCGGCATGTTTAAGCAGCAATTCCTCTTCTGCGGCATCTTCCGGGGCAATCGTAATACCAATACTGGTGACATGATTTTGGCTAGTGCTTATATGAATGT
>CAZXTH010000030.1:0-5247 GCA_964643585.1 uncultured Pseudoalteromonadaceae bacterium | reverse complement strand
GCACTGATAGACACTTCCTGAGTTCCCAGTTTCACAGGTGCTGCAAAAGCTTGTTGCAACTTATCGGCTACCGCTGCTGTTTGTTCACGCTGGCCCATGCCACTTAAAATAACGGCAAATTCATCACCACCAAGACGGGCAATAGTATCTTCTTCACGCAAGCGGCTTTTAAGTCTTCGGGCAACCTCTTGCAGTAGCTCATCACCTGCGCCATGCCCCAGGGTGTCGTTAATCCGCTTAAATTCATCCAGATCGAAATACAACAACGCAAAGCTGTAATATCCACGGTGTGCCATAGCAATGGCCTTACGTAACTGATCACGGAAATAACTGCGGTTAGCCAGCCCGGTCAATACATCATAGTAAGCCAGCTGTTCCATCTGTTTCTGGCTTTGTTTGATAAAAGAGATATCCTGCATCGCACAGACATAATTACTGATTTCACCTCGTTCATCGCGGATAGGCGCAATAGCCAGTGATACCCATAACAGTTTCTGCTGGTGCTGCAACAGCATATCGCCACGCCAGTGCTGGCGCTCTGCCAGTGTCTGAACAATATCGGTACTGACACGATGCATTTCTTCCGCAAACAGGCTATTGAGCGGTTTATGCTGAAAATCCCGTTCACTGCATCCCATCATTTCAGTCAGAAACGGGTTCATGTATTCAATCGCCAGAAACTGATCAGTAATCACAATACCCGAGCTTGAGAAAGACACGGCTTTGCTTAACTTTCTGGCTGCCCGCTCAGCCAGTTCTTTTTCTTCAATTCTGGCATTAAGGCCTGCCACCAGCTCTGCCATTTCGCCAGACATCCGGCCAAAAGCGCGATTAAGCATGCCTATTTCATCAGGTTTACTATCAAGACGCATATGCTCAATACCACCGCCCTGACGCAATTTTGATACAGCCTCAGCAAGGCGGTTAAGGCGTTTGAGAATAAACTGATAAGAAAACAACTGCAGACATACTGCAACCACCAGCGCCACACAGATAAAAATGACAACCAGCTTGTTCCGGAATTGATTTAAGCCATCAAGAATTTCGCTTTTATCATTATAAACAGCAACATACCATTTAAGCCGTTCAATAGAGCTGGTTGCAATCTGATAATCAGGTAACAGGGTGGCAGCTTCATCAGGCTGAGCAGGAAAACGGGAAAACCGCTGGGCATAAGCAGAGAAAGTCTGATCAGTATATCTCTGCGTACTTCCGTTTTTCTCAGCGCTGTTGCCTGATTGTTCAGCGCCAATAATGGTTCCTTCGCGGTCAAACAAAAAAGCGTTGTTATGCGGATTCCATAATGAAATGGTTGCCAGCTCAGTCAGAATATCATTCAACGGATAATCAGCGCCGATAGTCCCCGCAAAGACATCGTCTACATAAACCGGCACGGTCAGACTAATAACCCAGCCTCTGCCCGTTGCACTGTAATAAGCAGATGTCCAGCGTGGCTGACGTAACGGGTTATGCTGAGGATCGGCCATACGGTAAAACGGTTCTTGCCGGAAATGTTGCGTAAATCTTTCCAGTTGTATTGCCGGAGCTATTCGTAGCAGCCCCTGTTCGGAGACAAAATAGAAACTGGCAAACTCCTGCAGCATCACCGGAGCCAATTGTTGCCACAATTTTTCAGTTTGCAGTAGTACCGATCTTACGCGTGGGTAGAGTTCCTGCCGCGTGATGTAAACGCCGGATACTCCCTGCTGCTGAAACATGCTGCCGTCTGCGCTGATGGTCAGGCGGCGATCTTCTTCGCTGGTTTTTTCTTTCAGCAAGCCTGCAAGAATATGGCTTGCGGCCTGTAGCTTTTGTTCTTTACTGATTAATGTCTGTTCAAAGCGACTGACATAATGCTGAGCACTGTGCGTAATACTTTTTTGCTGCTGACTAAGCAGCGCAAACTCCTGCAGCCATATCACGACATAGGCAATAAACAAGCCGGCAGCAACAATAGCCAGAAATACGACTACCGAGAATTTCAGACCCAGTGAGTTCATCCCTGTAGGTTTCGAATAATTAACTTCCTTCACTAGACAACCTGATTATTTGTTAAATGTGCCGATTCTTGGCAAGATACTATACCGCGATAGCTGATAACTCTAACATTATCGCACTGTAAGCAACCAGAAGAGAATGAACACATGAAAAAACCACTGTTACTACTTGCTGTTACTGCTGTCCTGAGTACCTCAGTTTATGCAGCCAGCGCTTTCAATACCCCTAAAGATGCAGTCACTTACCGTCAGGCAACCTTCCAGTTGATTCGCCATAATATGGCAGATATCAGCGATATGTTAAAAGGAGATGTCAGCTACGAAGTTACACGTGTTCAAAAGCGGGCTGATGCGCTTGCTACTCTGACGGCCCTGCCGTGGGAAGCCTTTACTGTACCTGGAACAGAAAAAGGTGGCGGCGATGCCAAAGCGGCTATCTGGAAAAACCTGAGCGACTTTCAGGAGCGTGGTGATAAGTTGAACAGCGATGCTATAGCACTGCAAACTGCAGCAGCCAGCGGTGATCAGGCAGAAATCCGTAAGGCATTCGGTACTTTTGCCCGTAACTGCAAAGCCTGCCACGATCAATACAAAGACTGATAACCCAGAGGCTGTGGTTACAGCCTCCGGCTAACTGCTGGTCCTGTTATATCAGTGCCAGCAGGCTTTGGCCCTTCCACAGATAAAACACCACCAGCAACACTGCAACCATCACAAAATAAGTTACTGAGTTCTTCAGCACCGGCGCTTTCACCTGCGTATCGAAACGTCCGTTACCGGTAATCATTGTCCCAATAACGTTCTGATGACGAACGCTGTGCCACAACGCAGCCAGAATATGAATAGCCACGCAAGCCAGAATCAGATTGATATTCAGTTTATGAAAGTCTGAAGCTGCATTAACCATATCAGATGAAAGATAGGAAACCAGCGGGCCATCACTCATATAACTATTATCGAAAGTTGCCAGGCCACTCAACAGTTGTAGAGCCACCAGAATAATCAAGGTAATAATCATATAAAACGACGCCGGGTTATGTCCTGCAACCGGAGTCCCCTGCTTAAGATAAGACAATGCCTGTTTTGGTGTACTGGCAAACTGGCCGAAACGGGCAGTCTGGCTACCCCAAATACCCCATAAAATACGGGAAATCAGCACTGCTGCTAAGGTATAAGCCAGTAACTGATGCCATGCCATCATGCCTTCCTCCCCGGTATACCAGAGCCCGGCCAGCAACAGCACCTGGCTCCAGTGAAAAAACCGGACTGCCAAATCCCATACTTTTATTTTCTGTTGCATCAGGTATGCTCCTTATAACGTGTCCTATTGCTTAATTTTCTGATTCTAAATGAATGAGCTACAGATATGAAATGGATAAAATGGTTAGTTATAACGCTGATAGCCCTGGCACTCATTGCTGCGGCAACACTCTATAGCGCACTGAGACTCAGTTTGCCTGATTACCAGGGAGAGCACTCTGCTGCCGTTGCCCACAATACCTTACTGCAACGGGATGCTCTCGGCTACCTTACAGTTAAAGCTGCAGACAGGGGAGATGCAGCCTATGCGCTGGGTTATGCTCATGGTCAGGAGCGCTTTTTCCAGATGGATCTATCCCGCAGAAATGCAGCTGGTGAGTTGGCAGAACTGGTTGGTAATGTCGCATTACCTCTGGATATCCGGCAACGCCAGCACCGTTTCAGAATGCGTGCTCAGCAAGCACTTGAGCATTTTTCACTTGCCGATCTTGAATTACTCAGCGCTTACACCAGAGGTGTGAATGATGGGCTGGAAAGCCTGACACTGCCGCCTTTTGAGTATTTGCTGTTACAACAGAAACCTCATCCCTGGCAGGAAAGTGATTCTTTACTGGTCATTTACAGCATGTATCTGGAGCTACAGGGGGAAATGGGACGTGACGAGTATGCCATGACCCTGCTTAAACGTGCCCTGCCAACAGAATGGATGGCCTTTTTGCAGCAACATAGCGCAGACTGGCAGGCTGCTATTGATGGCTCCGAAGTTGCCCCGGTTCCGATGCCAGAGCAACCCTACCCGGCATTGTTACGGGATATGACAGCTTGCCAGGATTGCTTACTGAAAGACAGCACCGACATCGGCAGTAATAACTTTGCCGTCAGCGGCCAACTGACACCGCATGGTGCAGCCATATTGGCTGACGATATGCATCTGGGGATCAGAGTGCCTGCCACCTGGTATAAAGCCCAGCTTAACTGGCGTGACAATGGTCGTTTACAGCAGGTCACAGGTCTGAGCCTGCCAGGCGCCCCAGCTATCGTTGTCGGCTCGAATGGCCGGGTTGCCTGGGGATTCACTAACAGTACTGCTGACTGGCATGATCTGGTGGAAATAACACTGTCTGAAGACGGCAAACGTTATAAAACCGCCACAGGCTGGCAGCAGATCAGCTACTACTACGATAACATTAAAGTAAAAAACGGCTCCGACCATGCTCTGCAACTGGCAGAAACGCAGTGGGGGCCTCTGATGAAGTTTGGTGACGGCAATCATTATGCACTGCGCTGGGCAGGCTATGAGCCCACAGCCGTTAATTTTAACCTGATGCAACTGGAAAAAGCGTCCAGTGTTGCTGAAGCAGTTGCTATCGGGCCTGCAACCGGCATTCCGGCACAGAACTTACTGGTTGCTGATAGAGAAGGTAATATTGGCTGGACCATCATGGGACAGATCCCTAAACGCACACTGGCTGACTGGGATACCGCCCAGGACTGGACTACCGGTGAAAATAGGTGGGATGGTTTTATTCCACCACAGCAACAACCGGTGATTATCAACCCTGAATCCGGCCGGTTATGGACTGCTAATGCCAGAACCGTTGGCGGTGAAACTTATCAGTTGCTGGGTAATGGCGGATATGATCTGGGGGCACGTAATAAACAAATCCGCGATGGCCTGATGGTATTGCAACAAGCTGATGAGCAAGCACTGCATCAGATTCAGTTGGATAACCGGGCGCTGCTGCTCCAACGCTGGCAACAACTGTTACTGGAAACACTGACACCAGAACTGATCAGCAACCATCAGCTTCAGGAATACCGGCAATATATTGTGCAAAGCTCACACCATGCCAGCACAGATGCCGTTGGTTATACGCTGGTAAAAGCATTCAGGGAACAGGTGCTGCAAACGTTGTTTTCCCCGTTATCTGCTTACCTTGAACGTTATGGTGCCCGCAGCCAGGACCTGAAATACCCGCTGGAAACGCCC
>CAZXTH010000029.1:0-16779 GCA_964643585.1 uncultured Pseudoalteromonadaceae bacterium | reverse complement strand
CGCAGTTGTCCGGCCAGGTTTTTATGCCTGGCGTGATGGTATCCGGCTTAATCAACTGCTGGCCTCTTTATGGTCTGATGTGTTAATGACAGCTGATCTGGATTATGCACTGGTTGCCCGTGAAATTAACCCTGCTGGTGATTTAGAGTTTATTCAGTTTAATCTTGGACAAGCCATTACAGAGCCTCATAGTGAGGCTAATATTTATTTGCAACCTCGTGATAAAGTTCTGGTATTTCACTATGCCGATCAAACCTATCAGCGTAATAAATTAAATGATTACTTGCGTGAAAAAATCAGTGAATTACTAGATGAAAACAGTGATCGTCGCTGGCTGTTAGGCGATCTGGCAACTGAGACCTTTAAAAAGCTGGACGAAAAGCCAAACCCTTTTGACATGCTTGAGCCGGTAGAGCCGATGCTGCAGGAGGGCGAGTTACCTCTTAGCCAAACTGAGCAGGAAAAGCTGCTAAAAGATCACTTACGGTTGGTGCTTGAGCAGTTGTTTACTGAGCCTGAAGTGCTGGTTCTGAGCACTCATTTGAGTCGAGGCGAATTATTGTATCCGTTGTTGCAAAAGATTCGCCAGCAAGCTCGAACCGGACATGAACTGCAATTACTTACTGTTACCGGTGATGTAAAAGTTCCGGGCGATTATCCGTTAACGGCCAATGCCTCTGTTTCCAGCTTATTACAGGCCGCCGGTGGGTTAAAAGACTCTGCCTTTATTGGGCGCGCTGAATTGAGCAGAGTATCTGGTTCTAATACTAACTATAACGGCATTAATGTTAATCACCAGCCAATCAATTTGCATGCAATGCTAAATGGTTCTTCTGAACCAATTAAACTGCAAAGCCGTGACAGATTAAACGTTTTCAGTACACCCGAGTGGCGCGCAGATCGCACAATTGAATTAAGCGGGGAGGTTCGTTTCCCTGGTAAGTACACTATTCAGCATGGTGAAACATTATCAGATGTGTTACAGCGTGCCGGAGGTTTTACCGATAGTGCTTTTGTTACAGGTGCGGTATTTACACGCGAACAGGTGAAAGAGAAAGAAGCTGCCCAGTTTAGTAAGTTGATCGAGCAGTTAAAAACTGATATTGCTACCAGAGCCTTATCAACTGACCGTATCAGCTCTAGTAAAGAAACACTGCTCTTAATTGCTGAAATTGAGAAAATTCGTCCAGTAGGCCGTCTGGTTGTAAATCTTGAGCAAATTATGGCTCAAAACCCGGCATATGATGTCGCTGTTGAAGATGGTGATTTTTTGCATATTCCTCGTGTCAATCGCTCAGTAACTGTTGTGGGAGAAGTTCAGCATACAGGTAGTCATCGCTATGACAGTAAACTTAGCTTTGATGATTATCTGAATTCAGCCGGAGGTTTCCGTAAACGTGCTGATGATAGCCGGGTTTATGTGATTCGCGCAGATGGCTCAGTGATGATTCCGCGGGCTAATCGTTGGTTTAGTGTTGATAAAAACCGTATCCAGCCAGGTGATACTATCGTTGTACCTCTTGATACTGAGTATAAAGATAATATGACACTGTGGGCTCAAATAACTCAAATTTTCTATCAATCTGCAGTTGCTATTGCTGCTCTGAATTCATTCTAAGGAGGCATGTATGAATCAACCCCAACAGCCGCCGGTCCAGAACATAGCTGATGATGAAATTGATTTACGTGAACTATTCAAAGTTATTTGGCAGGGAAAATGGATAATTATTGCTACCACTTTTGTATTTGCTGTGGCCTCAGTTTCTTATGCGCTTAGTTTGCCGGATATTTATAAGTCTGAAGTGTTGCTTGCGCCTGTATCTGAAGATTCATCTTTAAGGGTCCCTGGGCAGTTTGGAGGGTTAGCAGCTTTAGCTGGATTAAATATTAATACTAGCGGAAATGAGAAAACAGAAATAGCATTACAAATTCTTCAGTCAAGATTGTTTATTATTGACTTCATAAAAGTTCATGATATTAAACCCCAACTAATGGCCGTTAAGGCGTGGGATAGAGTGAGTAATACTCTAATTTATGATAAGAATTTATATGATTTTCATAATTCAAAATGGGTCCGGGAAGTAAGTTATCCGAAAGAAGCTGAACCATCTTTTCAAGAGTCTTATAAAGAGTTTATAAAAAGGCTTAATATAGTAAGGGATGATAGTGGTAATATGATAACTATAAGTTTTGAACATGAATCACCATATATTGCTCAGTTATGGTTAGATAAGCTAATTACTGATATTAATGATAAAGTTAGGCAGTTAGATGTTTTCGAAGCAGAGAAAAGTATTTTTTATTTAAATAATAAGATTCATGAAACTAATGTGAATGAAATAAAGAACGTTCTTTTTTCTCTTGTTGAAGAGCAACATAAAACTCTAATGCTTGCAAATATTAGAAAAGATTATGCTTTAAGATTAATAGACCCTGCTTTGGCTCCTGAGGAAAGATTTAAACCAAAACGGTTTTTAATATTTTTATTTCTATCACTTTTGGGCTTTATAATTGGGATGGCATTAGCTTTTATTAGATATTTTAATGTTAGGTATAGTTCAAAATGAAGTTTCTCATAACTGGGGGGGCTGGTTTTATTGGGTCAGCCGTTATACGCCATATTATTTTGAAAACAGAGGACGTTGTTATCAACGTAGATAAGCTGACTTATGCAGGTAATCTAAACTCTTTAGTGCCCATAGCTGATAGTCCTCGGTATATTTTTGAGAAAGTTGATATATGCAATCCTATTGAATTAGCAAGATTGTTTAAAAAGTATCAACCAGATGCAGTAATGCATTTGGCTGCAGAAAGCCATGTCGATCGCTCAATAGATGGGCCTTCGCCATTTATTGAAACGAATATTATAGGCTCCTACACTCTACTGGAAGCTGCACGTAATTTTTGGAAGGATTTACCTACTGAGCTCAAATTGGCATTCAGATTTCATCATATTTCAACTGATGAAGTGTATGGCGACCTATATGAAACTAAAGATTTATTTACTGAAACTACACCTTACGCTCCTAGCAGTCCTTATTCTGCCAGTAAAGCCTGTTCTGATCATTTAGTCAGAGCTTGGCACCGCACTTATGGCCTGCCGGTTATTGTTACTAATTGTTCTAATAACTATGGCCCATATCACTTCCCGGAAAAACTGATCCCACTTATGATTCTGAATGCCTTAGCCGGTAAGCCATTGCCGGTATATGGCAAGGGTAACCAAGTGCGTGACTGGCTTTATGTTGAAGACCATGCACGTGCTTTATATAAAGTAGTGACAGAAGGTAAAGTAGGTGAAACCTATAATATCGGGGGCCATAACGAAAAACAGAATATTGAAGTAGTGCGAATATTATGTAGTCTGTTAGAAGAATTGGCGCCAGATAAGCCACAAGGTGTAAAACGCTATGAAGATTTAATTACCTATGTCTCAGATCGCCCGGGGCATGATTTACGCTATGCGATTGATGCTGGCAAGATTGAACGGGAGCTAGGTTGGAAACCGCAAGAAACATTTGAATCTGGTTTGCGTAAAACAGTGCAGTGGTATTTGAATAACAAAGACTGGTGGCAAGCAGTTTTTGACGGAAGCTATAAATTAGAGCGCTTGGGGTCTAAAATATGAAGGGGATTGTATTAGCTGGTGGTTCTGGAACCCGCCTTTACCCTATTACTCGTGGCGTATCTAAACAGTTACTACCTGTTTATGACAAGCCAATGATTTATTATCCGTTATCAGTGCTTATGCTGGCGGGTATTCGCGATATACTTATTATTACCACGCCAGATGATCAAGCGGCTTTTCAGCGTTTACTAGGGGATGGCAGTAGTTTTGGAATAAATCTTCGTTATGCTGTGCAACCTAGTCCGGATGGGCTTGCGCAGGCTTTTATTATCGGTGAGCACTTTATCGGCAACGATAGTGTGTGCTTGGTATTAGGTGATAATATTTTCTATGGGCAGGGTTTTAGCCCTAAGTTAAAACAAGCCGCCTCACGTAGCCTAGGGGCAACAGTATTTGGCTATCAGGTAAAGGACCCTGAGCGGTTTGGTGTCGTTCAGTTTGATACTGAAGGCCAGGCAGTGTCTATTGAAGAAAAGCCGCTCAAACCTAAATCGAATTATGCTGTAACCGGACTGTATTTTTATGATAATGATGTTATTCGCATTGCAAAAAGTATTCAGCCATCTGTACGGGGAGAACTTGAGATTACGTCAGTTAATCAAGTTTATCTGGATAATCATAAGTTAAAGGTCGAAAAGCTTGGCCGGGGGTTTGCGTGGCTTGATACAGGAACTTATGACAGCTTGCTAGAAGCCTCTGCTTTTGTGCAGACTATAGAGCACCGGCAAGGCTATAAAATAGCCTGCCTTGAGGAAATAGCATTTAATAATCAGTGGCTTACAAGGGTTGAGCTCGAGCGGCGAGCAGCAACTATGACCAAGAACGGCTATGGTAGCTATTTACTCAGAGTGATTACAGGAAACTGAAGCCATGAGCCTGTTTAACTGGATTGAATTTAGTGTCAAAGGGGATGAACGTGGCAGACTTATCGCCTTGGAAGCTTTTAACAATGTACCTTTTGCAATAAAACGAGTTTACTACCTGTCTGGCCTGGATAGTGCTACGCCAAGAGGTTTTCATGCCCATAAGGCATTGCGGCAATTAGCGATTTGCGTTGCTGGAAATTGTGAGATTATCTTTGACGATGGTCAAATACGCCGCAGTGAATGTATGTCGTCTTCTGATAAAGGGCTGCTTATTGAGCCGATGATCTGGCATGAAATGCATAACTTCTCGAGAGACTGTATTTTTATGGTATTGGCTAGTGATTTATATGATGAAAGTGATTACATCCGCGATTACAGCGAATTTCAACTATTGGTAAACCGATAATGTTTATACATGCGTTAAGTGATGTGAAGAGCAACCATATTGGTCAGAATACCAGAATATGGCAGTTTGCTATTGTGTTTGCTGATGCGGTAATTGGTGAGCATTGTAATATCTGTGCCCATACCCTGATAGAGAATGATGTTCAGATAGGCAATAACGTTACCGTGAAGTCCGGTGTTTATTTATGGGATGGTATTACAATAGAAGACAATGTTTTTATTGGTCCAAATGCGACATTTACTAACGATAAAATGCCACGGTCTAAAGAGTACCCAGAAAGTTTTGCTAGAACTATTATCAAGCAAGGAGCATCAATAGGAGCAAATGCTACAATATTGCCGGGTATCAGCATTGGGATAAAAGCCATGATAGGTGCTGGTGCGGTGATAACTAAATCTGTGCCTGATTATGCTGTAGTCGTTGGGAATCCGGGCAGAATCATTAAGTTTATACAGGAATAACATGATCCCTTTTCTTGATTTAAAAGCAATTAATAACCAGTATGCTGATGAATTAAAAGCTGCAACAGCCAGAGTAATTGATTCTGGCTGGTATATTATGGGACAGGAGCTGAAATCGTTTGAGCAGGAGTTTGCTGCTTACTGTGGCACAAAACATTGCATTGGTGTTGCGAATGGTTTAGATGCTCTTATTTTAGTACTGCGAGCTTGGAAAGAGCTTGGTAAGCTAAAAGACGGTGATGAGGTTATTGTTCCGGCGAATACCTATATTGCTTCAGTTTTGGCGATTACCGAAAACCGGTTGAAGCCCGTGCTGGTTGAGCCTGATGAACATACTTATAACCTTTGCCCAAACAAGGTTAAAGCAGCAATTACACCTGCTACCAGAGCAATTTTGCCGGTACATTTGTATGGCTTAATTTCTCCTATGCCGCAATTGATGCATTTAGCAGAGCAGCATAATTTATTAGTTCTGGAGGATTGTGCTCAGGCACATGGCGCCACTATCAATGGCATAAAAGCTGGTAACTGGGGACATGCAGCAGGTTTCAGTTTTTATCCTGGTAAAAATCTTGGTGCATTAGGAGATGCAGGGGCTGTGACAACGAATAATAGTGAATTAGCTCAAGTATTATATGCATTACGGAACTATGGTTCAGAGAAGAAGTATTTCAACATTTATCAAGGAATCAATTCGCGCCTTGATGAAATTCAAGCGGCTATTCTTCGAGTTAAATTAAGATATTTAGATCAAGAAAACAATATAAGAAGAGACGTTGCTAATTTTTATTTGGAGAGAATAAAAAATAAAACCTTAACGCTTCCGAAGTTTGACACTGATGAAATGCACGTTTTTCACATTTTTGCAGTTAGGTGTCATCGACGAGATGCATTTAAAAAATATCTTGAAGATAATGGTATCCAGACAGTTATTCATTATCCTATACCTCCTCATTTTCAGCTGGCTTATGATGGACATTTCTTTTCATCATATCCTATCTCGGAAAGTATACATAATACAATTATTAGTCTACCACTATCGCCTGTAATTAAGAATCAGGATAAAGAGAAATTAGTAGACATAATTAATAGCTGGAATGGTTGATGCTAAGCCAAAGTTTTTGGATAGTATTAATTCAATTAGTAAACCTCATAATAGGAACGTTTGTTACTTTTTATATTGCTTCTAATGTAGAACCTCAAGTTTACTCTATATTTGCTATTTATCAGATCGTAACAACTTTCATGGCTGCATTTTGCTTTATGGGGTATGAAACAAAAATGATGAGAGGGATGTTGCTATGGAAGAAGAATAATAATCAAGTTAAAATAAAGTTTAATGTGACAATGGCAATCTTCAGCAGGGCTATTTTATGGTTTATTTTTTCGGTGCCGCTTTTTATCTATATTAATTATCTAAACTCCAGTCAATATAATGGCGATGAAGGAATTCTACTTGGAAGCTTTGTTGTCGCAGGTTTAGCGGTGTCGATAATACAATCAGTATCTCTTATTTTGAAGTCTGAAGGTAAGTACCTTGAGGCTATATTAATTTCTGTTCTTTTTTTACTTGTTGTTAAGGTTTTATCTTTATTTTTATTTGAGATGTATGGCTTCTTTTATTATATCTGTTCAATGGTTGTGGGGGTTTTTTTTATTTCGTTATTTTCTGTTTTTCGATTAAGATATCTTATTGACATAAGATTTTTCAGAGTTAAAGCTTTTTTTAAGTTTGGATCACGTAAATATTTTGTTCTTACTTCATATTGCCAATATTTAACAAATTATGTTGACAGAGTGATTGTTTCATTTGTGGCTCCTCCTGAAGTTCTTGGTAGTTATAACTTTGCGAAGCAGATTCAAGAAATAGGGAAGTCTTTTATAGAGGGCTTTTTTGACCCAATATCTCAAAAGCTAATTTATTTTAAAGATGAAAATGTTAAGCTGAAAAATTATTTGTCAAAAATAGTTTTAATTCAATATATTGTTTTTGGTTTTTCATTTTTATTTTTGTTGTTGACTTTAAACAAAATTGATTATGTTATTTCTGCTTTAAGAATGACTGACTATCCATTCTTGAGTGAGTATATTTTTTATGCGATGCTCAGTTCTTTCATCTATATTTTTTATAAAGTCCAGTTGAATTTTTCTGCATATTTTCTCAAGCCAAAAGTTTTGTTTTATTTTTATATTTTACTATTGTTTTTTTCGATGGTATTTGTCTTTTACTTTTGCTCACTAGAAAATTTCCATTATTTATATATAAATAGATTTTTTATGGAGGCTTCAGTTGCCTTCTTTTCATATCTAGCTTTCAGGTATTTAAAAAATGAAAAAGGTTTCAATAGCATTTTATAGTACATTTTCTCCACCAGGCTGGAAGTCTGAGCAACTTCAAGACATTGTTCCTAAACTTGAGTCAGAAGGTTATTTTGAAAAAGGTTATGGAATTAAACGCCTTGGTAAAGTTGGGAACAAGGCATTAGACTTATCAATAATTCCTCTTCTATGCTCCCGCGTGCTTAGGCGATTAAGATTCTTGCCATTTATAAAGGATTATTACCCTTATCTTGCAGGAGAGTACTTGACTGGTCTTCTCTTCAAAAGAAAGATATCTGCTGACAATTCAAAAATTGTATACCTAAAAGCAAGGCCATTTTCTCTTATTAAGGCATGCAAGGACAGCGGAAAGTTTATTATACTTGAGTTCGGAGAAATGCATCCAATAGAAACGAGAGAAAGACTATCCAGAGATTACGATAAGTTTGGAGTTAAATCAGAATATATATTTACATCTAACTATGCTATTGATGAGTCCCTAAAATCAATAGAGTTAGCTGATTTAATTATAGTTTTATCAAATGAGTCAAAAAAATCATTTATAAAAAATGGAGTCCCTGCAGAAAAAATTGTAGTTATTAATTTAAGTTTGAGTCGTATATATAGTAATGAATATGATCCTCAAAAAAGATTTGCTTTTATTTGCACTGCAAAGCATTCCTTTGTAAAAGGAACCCATAATCTTTTATTAGCTTGGAGAAAGGCGAAGATATCCAATATTCCTTTGTTTCTTGTCGGAGATATTTCAAATGATTTATTGGATTTTATGGCGAAATATGGTCCATTTGACAATGTTTATTTGATGGGTAATAGAGATATTCATAGTTTTTATCTGAAATTCAATTTCTTTGGTGTGTTAAATTCTCTATCTGAAGGCTGCCCAAGAGCTGTCATTGAATATTTAGGATATGGTTTTCCTGTCATTACATCACCTGTCTCTACTTGCGATATCGTTGAGCATGGGAAAAATGGATTTATAGTTAATGATGAGCATTCACTAATTGATGCATTGCAGTTTTTTGCTGAACATATTGAGGATTATGAGCGTTTCAGTAATTATGCTCGTATTTCTGCTGTTGAGACTATGAAAAATAGTTACTCGGAAGGCTTTATGAAAATAATCAGAGGGTGCAATGCTGCTAGTTAATATTAGAGATGATGATACTAACTTTTTTACTAAACCAGAAGAAATTACAGAGGCTTACGGCCATTACCTTGGCGAGATTCCTATAACACTAGCTTGTACACCTTTCGTCTCTGAACACTCTTTTTTAATGGAAAAGCTGAGCGGTGATAGGGCTCAGCAGTTTTGCCAGCTAAATGAAATTGAATTAAATTTTGATGCCCGTGAATTGGCTGATATTAATAGAGTTTACCCTTTGGGTGATAATGAAAGTTTGGTTTTATTTTTATCTAACCTCGTTCAAGAAAATAAATTAGAAATTGCTATTCATGGATATACCCATAGGTTTTATCCTGATGGTGCTGAATTTGTTAATGGGCATATTAACTTTTATAACGTTAGGGATGCTAAAAGTTATTTGTCAAAGTTGTTTGGTAGGAATATTAATTTATTTGTGCCACCTAGCAATAAAATTGATTATGAAGCATTTAAAAATATTAATTTGAATAATGTTGATCTAGTAACTTCAGGTAAAATTGATTTTCATTCTCACATCCAGGCTTTTGGTTTTTATTCTGAGCTTTTTTTTAATGGTTTCCTTAAAGTCAAACATTTGGCAAATAAAAGAATGCCTAATTTTTTCAATTTTCAAGGTAACAACTGCATTAGAAGTAAAACATTCAGGCTAGATGATAATGTTGATTCATTCTTGAAAAGAAATAAAATTAGTTTATTAGAAGATAACTTCATTAGCGTAGCTACACATTATACAACTTTGGTCGAAAATGGAATTTATCGAAAACGATTTTATGATTTAATCGAAAGCTTTAAAAATAATTTTGAAACAAAATTTGTTACATTATCAGATGTCTTAGAGGCTAAAAGATGAGAGTCTTGCTTATTGGGGAGTTCAGTGCATTACATAAAAATCTAAAAGAAGGGCTCAGTAAACTAGGTCATGAAGTTGATGTTATGGCTTCCGGAGATGGTTGGAAAGATATACCTAGGGATATAGATATTGGCTCAAAGTATAAAGGTTTCTGGGGGGCATTAGATAGAAGGTTAAAAGTTTTCAAGAGTATTCATAAATTAAAAGGTTATGATGTAGTTCAATTTGTTAATCCATTTAGTTTTTTTTATATTCCTTTTTTTACAAAGTATTTAATAAAATATTTAAAGAAGAATAACAATAAAATTTTCCTCTTAGCTGCAGGAACTGATGCAATTTATTTTGCGAATGCTGAAAGATATCTCCGCTACACACCATTGGATGATTATTTAAAATTTGATTACAAAAAAGATAAACACAAATACCAAAAATATTTTTATAAAAAATTTAATAGATGGTTGGCAAGTTATGTTGATGGTATTATTCCTATAATGTATGATTATAAAGTCTGCTATTCTGATTTCAAAAATGTACTTCCATGTATTCCTATACCAATGAATATTGATTCTATTAACTATAAAGAAAATACCCCATCAGAAAGAATAGTTGTATTCCATGGATTGAATAGATATGGCTTTAAAGGAACAAAATATATAGAAGAGGCATTTTCTTTGCTTGAAAATGATTATCATGACAAGGTTGATTTTATTATTCGTGGAAATATGCCTCTAAATGAGTATCTTGAAGTTATGGAAAAAGTTAATATTGTTGTAGATCAAACTTCTTCATACTCTAGTGGTGTTAATGCAGTTTATGCTTTAGCGATGGGTAAAATTGTTCTAGGAGGTAGTGAGATAGAAGCATTAGAATGTTTTGGGCTGGAGTCATCTCCTGTAATTAATATCCTTCCAGATGCCAATGATATACGTTTGAAGTTAATTGATTTGTTTGAGAGAACTCATGAATTTTCAGCCCTTGGGAGGTTATCTAGAAGGTATGCTGAAGAACAACATAATTACATCAAAGTAGCTCAACGTTATTTAGATGTTTGGGTTTGTAATTAGATCATAGTAATTTAAATGATATATTACGTTTTTTTATTTATTACTTTCACCTTGTTTAGTTACTTAAGTACTTGCAAGGAATTCAAAAAAGTTAGCCTGCCCTTTTTTATTGCGACTACTTATTTTTTAGTATTTTTTGCAGGTTTAAGAGGTATTGGTGTTGGTGCTGATGATTACCAATATGTTGTAAAGTTTCTTCAAGTGCCAGATATTAGCTATTGGTTTGATGGTACTTTTCAGTATACTTTTTCTAAGACTTGGATGGAGCCGGCTTATATTTTTTGGGGAGCTTTTATTCGATGGTTTACGGATGACCCTCTCTACCTTTTCTTGAGTGTGGCTGCATTTTCGGTTGGCTTAGCATGCATAAACTACTATAATTATTCTCCATACCCTTTTCTTTCTGTTCTTTTGTTTTTTTCTCATACATTTCTTTATAGAGATATTAATCAAATACGTTCTGCTTGTGCAGCTGCAATCGGACTTTTTTTGATTTCGCAAATTCACAAAAGAGAGCATGGAAAAATTATCTTCACAATAGCACTATGTGCTTTATTTCACTCAGCATCACTGGCATTTTTGGTTATCTATTTTCTTTCTTTTTTTTCGGTGAGCAGGTTAAAGCTGGTCATTTTGGTTTTTATGGGAGTTTTTATTGGAGCATTAGGTGTATCTAATTTGTTGATTGGATCGCTCCCTGGGTTGGGTTTTGTAACAGAAAAGCTGGTCAATTATTCCAATACATCAAAATATGCTGACTCAGTTTCTTTGTTTGATATAACAAATTTGAAAAATCTAGCATTTTTTTTCATTCTAATCTTTTTATGGAGAAAGCTAGAGATAAAAGTGAAGTACTTCGATACTATGATGCTGTTTCTTGCTGTGGCAACTTTTTGGCGCACTGCTTTCTCAGATTTTGGAATTTTTGCTGCGAGGATAGCAACTTTTTTCAGTATTGTTGAGGTTATTTTACTGCCATGTATAATACTTGGGTTTAAGCAAAAAAGGGTTGTTATGACAATTTTAATATTTTATGGCTTTGTGACATTGATTCTAAACTTATTTTTTAAAGAAGGTCGAAATCCTTATTTTATATCGCCTAATATATTCTGAGGTTTTATGAAAATTATATATGTTGTTAGCTCTTTAAAGTCATCAGGCCCAACTAATCAACTTTTTAATATTATATCTAATCTTGATTTTTCTAAGACTGAGGTGAAAATTATCACCTTATCTAAAGAGGTGGAGGATAGTAGTATTGCAAAGTTTCATGACGCTAATATATTAATTGAGACATTAAATCTTGGTCGTTTTTCTGCATTTTTCACAGCGCCAGAAAAGCTAAAAGAATTAATTTATGATTTCGAAGCTGATGTTATTCATACTCAGGGTATTCGGGCTGATATTATCATTTCTAAACTCAAGCTTGCTATACCACATATTTGTACAATCAGGAATATACCGCAATTAGATTACAAGATGACCTATGGTGTTTTTGCTTCATTTTTTATGAAGTATTTTCATATTAAAGCTATGCGAAGTGCGTCACTTTGTGTGGGGGTTTCGAAAATGGTATCAAGTAATATTTCCGAACTTGGTGTAAAGACAGAAAATATTAAAACGATAGAAAATGGCGTTGATACATCAGTGTTTTTTAGAACAAATAATTGTTTGGAATTTTCTAATGTTCGCTCTAGGCTTTCTATTCCTCAAAATGCCAAAGTTTTTATTTCATCAGGACATTTAAGTCTGAGAAAAGACCCTGAATTTGTTATTAAATCTTTTATAAGTGCTTTTGATGGTGATGGTTCTTACTATCTAGTCTTCATAGGTGATGGTGAGTTAAGACATAGCCTTGCTAATAGATATAAAAATCGCAATATTATTTTCTTAGGGAAAGTTAAAAATGTTAGTGATTATTTAAAGGCCGCTGATTACTATATATCTGCATCTAAAGCTGAAGGTTTACCTAATGCTGTTATCGAAGCTTTAGCTTGTGGCTTACCAGTCATACTATCAGATATAGAACCGCATCATGAAGTTGTTACAAAGTTACCAGATTGTGGCTTTTTATTTCAGATTGGAAATTATGGCGAAGCTATCAAAATTTTGGTAAGTCTTGTTGGCGAGGATTATGATTTCAGATCATTTTCTGCGAAAAGTGTTGCTTTGGAATTTTTTAGTGCCATCACGATGTCTACTAAATATCAGAATTTATACATAGACCTTATTGCAAGAGCAAGAAAATAAATGCTGTCAGTTTTGTTGTCAGTTTATTCAAAAGAAAAACCAGAATATTTACAGGCTTGTTTGGATAGCTTTAATAACCAAATGCACCATGCTGAGGAAATTGTTATTGTTGAGGATGGCCCATTAACGGTCGAATTATATAGTATACTAGACTATTTCTCTCAGTTCTTGCCAATAAAAAGAGTAAAATTATCAGCTAACTCAGGTTTAGCTGTTGCACTTAACTATGGTTTGAGTTTTTGTACTAGAGACTATGTTCTGAGAATGGATGCTGATGATGTCTTATTGCCAGAACGTTTTTCTAAACAACTAGATTTTATGTTATCTCATCCAGAAGTGGATTTGTCTGGAAGTTTTGCAATTGAGATAAATGAAAATGGGCAGCTTGGAAATGTAAGATATATGCCTATAAACCATGATGATATAATTAATAATTTATGGGCAAATCCTTTTATTCATCCTACAGTAATTTTTAAGCGCAAGAAGATGCTTGAAATTGGTGGTTATAACGCGAGTTTACGTCGGCGGCAAGATTATGAATTATGGTTTCGCTGTGCAAAGAATGGTTTTAAATTTGCTAATATTCCTCAGCCGTTAATACTTTATCGATTTGTTGCAGGAACCCACAAAAAGCAAACAATTGCTCTTGCTTGGGCTCAGGCAATGATAGGTTTTACTGGAGCGGGCGCTCTTAACATGCCAATTTGGAAACGTATAGCATGTTTTGTTCCTTTTATCAGGTCATTGTTGCCGGCGAAACTGCAGCATTGGCTGTATAGTATGCTTAAACGGTTTGACCCTCGTCAGCAGAGAACAGGCAATTAATGTATAACGATACCATTTTAATTACCGGTAGCACCGGTTTTGTGGGCCGGGCAGTGCTGGGGATGCTTATGCATACTGAGGCCCGTGTTATTGCACCAGTGCGTAAAGTGGACACTGATAATTTTTTGCGGCAATTTAGCCAAATCGAAATCTCTGATCTTTCAGAGATTGGTGTAAATCAGTTTCAGTTGTATAAGCCTGATGTTGTGATACATATTGCGGCTAAAGCTCATGTCGCTGGCGTATCGCTGGTTGAGCTTCAGCAAGTAAATACGGATGCGACACTAAACCTAGCCAGAGCTGCTGCTGCTGCTGGAGTTAAGCGTTTTGTTTTTTTAAGTTCGATTGGCGTAAACGGCATTAGTAATGTTAAGCCTTTTAACGTTGAAGATCTGCTTGCTCCTGTAGAAGATTATGCCATATCTAAGTTGCAAGCTGAAATTGGCTTAAAGCAGCTCGCTTTGGATACAGGTCTGGAAGTGGTGATAATCCGTCCGCCTCTGGTGTATGGTGAGAATGCTCCAGGTAACTTTGGCAAATTGGCAAAGCTGGCACAGAAAAACCTGCCTTTGCCGCTGGGGGCTATCCATAATAAACGCAGCTTAGTGGCGCTGGATAATCTGGTGGATTTGATTATTACCTGTATTGACCACCCTAAGGCAGCTAATCAGACTTTTCTGGTGAGTGACGATCAGGATGTTTCTACTACTGAACTACTGGAGATGATGGCTCGTGCTGCGGGTAAAAAGCCCAGGTTGTTACCTGTACCGGTAAGCTGGTTAAGGCTGGCAGGTAAGTTAACCGGTAAACTGGCAGTGATAGACCGGCTTTGTGGTAATTTGCAGGTGGATATTAGCCATACCAAAGAAACACTGGGCTGGAAACCACCAATTACCGTAGAAGAAGGCATACGGCGCTGTTTTGTATCAAGTGAGGAATTATGTTAATCCGTCTACTGGATATTATGTTTGCATTGGTTGGATTAATAGTGGGGTTGCCATTATTAGTTATTCTTACTGTTATCGGTTTATTTGATACGGGTTCTCCTATCTTCCGGCAGGTGCGGGTAGGGCGTAATAAAAAGCCTTTTACGCTGGTCAAATTTCGTACGATGAAAAAAGATACTGCTCATGTTGCCAGTCATCTGGCAAGTAGCTCAGCGATTACTTCTTTTGGTAGTTTTTTGCGTAAAACTAAGTTGGATGAATTGCCGCAGTTGTGGAATGTATTATGGGGGGATATGAGCTTGGTTGGTCCCCGCCCTTGTTTATTTAATCAGGAAGAACTGATCTCTGAACGGGAAAAGTATGGTGTATTAGCCGCCCGTCCTGGTATTACCGGCCTGGCGCAAGTTAATGAAATAGATATGTCAACGCCGGTATTATTGGCAGAAATCGATGCCAAAATGCTTAAAACCCTTAGTATAAAGGATTATTTTAAATATATTCTGCTGACGGTGGTTGGCAAAGGAAGTGGAGACAGAGTAAAGAAATAGCCGTAAGCAAAATGTCTTATGAAGCAATTAAGTTAAAGTTCATTATGGTTTGCTAAATATAACTGGTAGGTATTGTGCATATGCCAGTGTTAATTTTGCATGTAATGCTATTTGGTCTTATTCAGACTGCTTTTGAGCTGTTTATATCGATGTTATTATTACTGTCAGTCCGTAATACTTGGTTTTTGTGTTACTTAGTATAAGAAGAGGTTTCATGTCATCTTTGAAGATTGCCATAGCCGGAACCGGCTATGTTGGGTTATCTAATGCTTTGTTGCTAGCGCAACATAATCAGGTGGTGGCGCTGGATGTTGTACCGGAAAAGGTTGTACAGCTTAATGCCCGGCAGTCGCCAATAGAAGATAAGGAAATTAGTGAATACCTGGCAAAGTTGGCATTGAATTTTACCGCAACCCTGGATAAACAGCAGGCCTATGCGGAGGCCGATTTTGTTGTTATCGCGACACCGACTGACTATGATCCGGATACCAATTATTTTAATACTTCCAGTGTGGAAGCTGTAATTCGGGATGTTACAGCCATTAATCCTCAGGCAGTAATGGTGGTTAAATCTACTGTGCCGGTAGGATTTACCCAAATGGCTCGTGAAAAGTACAGCACGACTAACCTGATTTTTTCTCCGGAGTTTTTGCGTGAAGGTAAAGCATTGTACGACAATCTCTACCCATCACGGATTATTGTTGGTGAGCAAAGTAAACGTGCTGAGCAGTTTGCCGCTTTGCTGCAACAAGGAGCATTGAAACAGCATATTCCGCTGTTGTTTACTGACAGTACTGAAGCTGAAGCTATTAAGCTTTTTTCTAATACCTATTTAGCGATGCGGGTAGCATATTTTAATGAGCTGGACAGTTATGCCGAGAGCCATGGCCTGAATAGTCGACAAATTATAGAAGGAGTTTGCTTGGATCCTCGCATCGGCAACCACTATAACAATCCTAGTTTTGGCTATGGTGGCTATTGCCTGCCCAAAGATACCAAGCAGTTGCTGGCCAACTATAGTTCAGTACCTAACAATATGATTCAGGCTGTTGTCGATGCTAACCGTACCCGCAAAGATTTTATCGCCGATTCTATTGTTAAACGTAATCCTAAGGTTGTTGGGGTTTACCGGCTGGTGATGAAAGCAGGTTCAGATAACTTCCGCGCTTCTGCTATTCAGGGCATTATGAAGCGGGTTAAAGCGAAAGGTATTGAAGTGGTGGTGTATGAACCTGAATTAAGGCAGGATGAGTTTTTTCGTAGCAGGGTTGTTCGGGATTTGGCTGAGTTTAAACAAATATCAGATGTCATTATTGCTAATCGTCGTAGTGAAGTGTTAGCTGATGTTGAGGACAAAGTGTATACCCGCGATTTATTTGGGAATGATTAAATGAAGTTTCTGGTTACTGGTGCTGCAGGTTTTATCGGTTTT